>DAOUJE010000075.1:0-30072 GCA_034423055.1 Dehalococcoidia bacterium
TTGTAGTCTGGAGCGGGGACAAAGGCATCGAGAATGAAGCGTTTTGGGAGACTGGTGGTGTGTGTTGGGTCGAGTACTACACTCGCGACGTTAGCGGGATCAATGAGTTTGTGGCGCATGTGTTCGGGAGCCGGTATCAGCGGGTTGACCTGACCCGCCCTCCGACCGATCACGAGGATGCTGAAGGCGAAATCGAATACGAGTACCACTGGCTCAAAGTGCCGGGATTGGAGCCGGACCGTGGCGGGATGATGGAGATGGACGAGATCTGGGGCGACATGCCGTCGCATTTCATGACCTATTTCCGGGTTGAGGATTGCGACGCATCAGCGGCAAAAGCGGCGGAACTCGGCGGTGAAGTCTGCGTACCGCCGACCGAAATCCCACCGGGCAAGTTCTCGGTCATCAATGATCCGCAAGGCGCGACGTTCAGCATTATGTCGATGCGACCTATGGAGTAATCACAACTGGCAACGTGACGCGCCAAGGATCATTTCGACGCGTCTAAAGCAAAAACACAACAAGGCAAGAAAGGCCAAAACTAAATGCCGAAAATTGAAAGCTACAAGCAGGGAACACCTTCATGGGTTGACCTTTCAACCTCAGACCAAGAAGCAGCCAAGGATTTCTACTCCACGCTGTTCGGGTGGCAGTACGAAGACAACGATGCGGGTAACGGAATGATCTACTCCATGGCCCAAATCGATGGTTCACCCGCGGGCGCCATCGCTCCTCAGCAGCCAGAAGAAGCCCAGCAGGGCGTACCGCCTCATTGGAACGTCTACATCACGGTAGATGATGTAGACGCAGTCGCCGAACGAGTGCCTGAGTTGGGCGGCAACGTGATCATGGCTCCCATGGATGTGTTCGATGCCGGACGCATGATCGTCGCGCAGGATTCAGTCGGCGCTGTCGTCATGTTTTGGCAACCGAACCAACACATCGGTGCCGAGGTCCGCGACGAACATGGCGCGTTGACTTGGACTCTCGTCTTGACCACTGATAAAGATGCCACCGCAACTTTCTACTCCGAGTTGCTCGATATCGAAGTCGCCAAGGACGCGATGTCATCCCCCGACGGCGGCACCGTCCACCAGCTGATAGTCGATGGTCAACCCGTGGCCAGCATCATGGACATGCCGCAGCAAGTTGTCGACATGGGCATCCCACCTCACTGGGAGGTCTACTTTGGGGTTGATGACGCGCAGGCCGTCTGCGATGCTGCTACGGCGAACGGTGGACAGCTTCAAATGGGGCCTGGGGAGATGGGCCAGATGGGAACAATCGGCTACATGCAGGATCCACAAGGAGGGTACTTCGGAGTTAAGCAACTGGCTAGTTGATCCGTTCTACTCAACTCTTCAGGCGAGAATTGTCGAACCAAATGCCAAAAGTCGAGAGTTACAAGCATGGAACACCGTCTTGGATTGATCTTTCTACAACGGATCATGAAGGTGCGAAGAGTTTCTACGCCTCATTGTTTGGTTGGCAATACCAAGACAATGACATGGGTAATGGACAGTATTATTCCATGGCTCAAATCGAAGGATATGTGGCTGGTGCCATTGCCACTCAGCACCCTGAAGAAGCTCAACTAGGGATTCCGCCACACTGGAACGTTTACATCACGGTAGATGATGTCGACGCTGTTGCAGAACGAGTGACCGCGTTGGGCGGAACAGTGCTCATGGCACCGATGGATGTGTTCGATGCCGGACGCATGATCGTCCTACAGGATCCGGTCGGCGCTGTAGTCATGTTTTGGCAGCCGATGCAACACATCGGAGCAGAGGTCCGTGACGAGCATGGCGCTTTGACGTGGACGCTGATGCTGACCACAGATAAAGACGTTACGGCTTCGTTCTACTCTGATTTGCTTGATATCGAAGTTGCCAAAGATGCGATGTCGTCGCCAGACGGAGGAACTGTTCACCAGTTGCTGGTTGCTGGTCAACCCGTGGCGAGCATCATGAACATGCCGCAGCAACTGGTCGATATGGGTGTTCCATCTCATTGGGAGATCTACTTCGGAGTCGACGACGCGCAGGCCGTTTGCGATGCGGCGACGGCGAACGGAGGACAAGTCTACATGGGCCCAGCGGAGATGGGCCCGATGGGAACGATCGGATACATGCAGGACCCGCAAGGCGCGCAGTTCGGAGTGCATGAAACAATTGGTGCGCAGTTAAGGGTCCGTGAAGCAGTTGACTCCCGTCCGAGAGACCGAATCAATGCATCGGATTATCGACGCAATGCAGTTCGAAGGGAACCCATACCACGGTGGGCAAAACCCGAATTATTCCGAATCTCCGGCGGCGAATGCGCGGGCTGTTTGGAGACGTTTAAGCAGATGGGAAACTTGGACGTAGACCACATAATACCTGTTGCCGATGGTGGGACCAACGAATTTGAAAACTTGCAGCTTCTGTGTCGATCCTGTAATTCTCGGAAGGGAACTAAAACCATGCGAGAACTCATCGATATCCTTATCAATGAAGGCATCCGGAGTAGTTGATCGTGATGACTGGATAGGTCGTGTGTTGAGAATTCAACACAATTCAATGAGATGACAAAGCAATGAAGATTGAAAGTTATGAGCAGGGAACACCGTCTTGGATTGACCTGTCCACGAAGGATGGCGACGGAGCCAAAGTGTTCTATTCTTCCCTCTTCGATTGGGACTACCAAGACAACCTCATGGTAACTGGACAAATGTATTCATTAGCACTGATCAACGGTTCGGCGGTCGCTGCGATAAACCATCTCTTACCCGAACAATGGCCGTTTTGGTCAAAACCTGCGTGGAACTTGTATTTGGCTGTCGATGACATTGACGAGGTAGCAATAGGAGTTGCTAAACATGGCGGGACAATTCTGTCCCACCCATTTCATATTTCCGAAGCTGGTAGGGGGATGGACGTAGCAGATCCCACCGGTGCTGTGATCAGGTTCTGGGAGCCCGGATCACACATCGGAGCGGAATCAAGCGATCGACACGGTTCAATGTCGTGGTCGGTACTAGCAACCAACATGCCCGAAGTCGCTGGTCAATTCTTCGCCGATTTGCTCGGATTGAATATCGCCCAAGACTTAGGACCTAGCTTGGATGGCGAACGGCGCTATATCGTTATGTCCTCGTTAGGACCAGCATTTGAGATTGTGCAACTTGTGAGGCAACATGGTGAATTTGCGGTTCAGCCGTATTGGACGAAATTTTTTCGCGTGAATGATGTCGATACCGCGATCGCAACTGCAACCGCGATGGGAGGCAAATTGCTTACTGGACCGATGTCGTTGCCAAACCTAAGCCAAGTCGCCAAACTGCAGGACCCGCAGGGCGCGCAGTTCGGAGTGCAGTCGCCACCGGCCGGTTAACCTAACCGCGAAAGGAAGCAGTATGAAGATCGAAAGTTACAAGCAAGGAACACCGTGTTGGACCGACCTGTCGACGACGGATCAGGACGGAGCCAAGGAGTTCTACTCGAAGATATTTGGCTGGGAATATCAAGACATCCCCATGGGCGACGATCAGGTCTACTCAATGGCGCAGGTAGACGGCTCAGACGCGGGAGCGATATTCACGCAGGTGGCTCAAGAGGCTGAGACGGGAGTTCCGCCGCACTGGAAGGTTTACTTAGCGGTTGATGACATCGATTCGACGGCTTCAAAAGTGTCTGATCTTGGTGGAACGGTGATCGTTGACGAGTTCGACGAGGACGAGTCTGGACGGATGATCATGGCCCAAGACCCGACCGGTGCGATGGTTCAGTTCTGGCAGGCGAAGGAAAACATTGGTGCTGAGGTGCGAGACGAGCACGGCGCAATCAACTGGGCCGAGTTGTTGACAACAGACCTGGATGGTGCGGGCAAGTTCTACTCCGAGTTACTGGGTGTAAACGTCGCGGATGGCGGAATGCCGACGCCGGAAGGCGAGCCGTACCACATGATCTTCGTAGACGGAGAACCGAAGGGCGGCATCACCAATCTGCCGCCAAACCTGAGAGAGATGGGAGTCCCTTCGCATTGGGAGGTCATCTTCGCGGTAGACGATGCCAATGAGGTCGTCAAAACTGCGAAATCAATGGGTGCAGAAGTGATATTCGGGCCTGAAGATTTGGACGAGATCGGCGTTGTCGCAGTGATGCAAGACCCTCAAGGCGCAGTTTTCGGCATCAATCAGCCGCCCACCAGATAGAGAACGATCCAACTAAACGATGCCGTTGCTTGAAAAATACCAGCACGGAACACCGTGCTGGGTAGATCTCGCGACATCCGATCTCGATGCCGCCAAGGAGTTCTACGCGGGGCTGTTCGGCTGGAGCTACATCGACGAACAGATGGGCGAGATGGGCATCGGCACCTATTCGATGGCAATAGTGAACGATGTGGCAACCGCCGCGATCTACGAGCTAGAACCGGACCAGATACGCGCTCCCGCGGAGCCGATTTGGAACGTTTATGTCACTGTAGATGACATCGAAGCGACATTCGACAACGTTAGGAAACGTGGCGATGTGACCCTAACTGTGGTCACCGACGTCGATCGCGCCGGACGAGTTGCAGTGGTCGAAGATCCGACGGGTTGCCAGACCACGATTTGGCAGCCAGGGGAGTTTCAGGGCAGCCTTATCCGCGCAGAACCGGGCGCATTGACTTGGCCCGAGCACGTGAGCACCGATCTTGAACAATCAGTGCGCTTCTACGAAGATGTGCTGGGAGTTGAGACTGTAACCGCTCCACAAGGCGATCTGGACGAATACACGATGTGGATCGTGGACGACACACCAGTCGCCGGAATGTTTCAATGGCCTGACGAAATGATCGCCGATGGCGTGCCGTCGATGTGGTTCGTGTATTTTCAGGTAACCGATCTCGATGAAGCAATGGACTACGTTGAAGCAAACGGCGGCAGGGCAATGGCCAACGAACCCGCAGTCAACGCAGTCGGCCGTTTCATCGTGCTGCGCGATCCGCAAGGCGCTGACTTCTGTGCCATTGAGCCGCACCAGGCAGGGGGATAATCGAGGTAGCCATGCCCCAATACACCAATCTCAGCCAAGGAACGCCGTTTTGGGTGGACTTAAGTTCGCCTGATATCGCGGCATCGATGCCGTTTTACGCGGACCTGTTCGGTTGGGGCTACGAGGAAGCGCCGCCAGAGGACGTAGGGGGAAAACGTTACGCGTGGGCGAAAAACTCTTTAGGGTATCCAGCCGGAATCGCTTCACTAGACGAGGAGGCGATCGCATCCGGTGCAATGTCCCAGTGGAGTGTGCAACTGCTAGTCGACGACATAGAGGATGTCACAAGGCGAGTCGGGGATTTCGGCGGTTCTGTGGTGGAGGCCCCAGAAAAGGTAGGGGAGTACGGAATTGGCGCGGAGATCGCGGATCCGACTGGCGGCAGAGTGAACATCTGGCAGGCTTTTCAGTCAGGACCCACAATCAAGCATGAACACGGTGCAATGCAGTGGTGCGAGTTGATGACACCCGATCCCGAAGCGGCCGCAGCGTTTTACCGGATGTTGCTGAGGGTCAAGACAGACCCCATGGAGATGCCGGACGGCTCGATCAACTCAATCGTCAGCACGGCGGACGGCCCCGTGATGGGCATCAGTGCGCTCGGCGGACTTTCGGATGAGTTAATCGAAAAACTTGGTGGTCCAACATGGATCGTCTACTTCAACGTCGATGATGTTGATGCAGCAACTGAACGGGCAGTGCAGAGCGGTGCCGAGTTACCAGACCCGCCATGGGACGTACCCGGCATTGGCAGAATGGCATGGATCTACGATCCACAACGCGCGTTGGTCGCAGTGACAACGCCAGCGAGATAAGCAGATATGATTGTTTCATTGAACACGAAATCCGAAATCGAATCGGCAACTCAGTTTGATCGCATCCACCATGGAGATGCGAGAGACGTCCTCAGACTTTTGCCAGATTTCAGTGTTGATCTCAGTTTTTGGTCGCCGCCGTATTTTGTCGGTAAAGAATACGAGCGTGATCTGACATGGCAAGATTGGCAGCAGTTAGTGCGGGAAGTGTTGGTGGAGCATTCCAGGATTATTCGGCCCGGTGGATTCGTGGCGGTCAACATCGGTGATATTTTGTGTTGGCGCGATCCCAATATGCCGAAATTTCAGGCTGAGAACAAACGCCGCAAACGAGTGAATGTGTCTCGCGAAGACATCCTGAAGTTGAAGAACCGACATCCAAATGCCAATCGACACCAATTGGCGACGATGCTTGGTTGTAGTGAACAGACAATCCAACGTCGTCTCGAAAATAACAACGTCAGAGGTGGCAAATCCGTCGACTCAACGAAAATCGTAGTAACGGGCGGCATGCTGTCTCAGTGGGCAGAAGCAGCTGGATTTTATCTCTATGACCACCGAATATGGCACAAGGACCCGTGTTGGGCCACGAGCCGGTGGCATTCTAATTCTTATCGAGCAGTGGACGAATTCGAACACGTTTACGTTTTTTGGCAACCTGGAATTACGGAATACGATCGCGCTAGGTTGGAGCCTGAAGAATGGTCGGATTGGGGATCGCGAGGAGTTTGGCGGATAAGATCTGTAAGGCAAAATTCCCGTCACGAGGCTGAGTTCCCCGAAGAATTAGCTCGTCGCGTAATCAAGTTGTTTTCGCCTCCCGACGGGATAGTGATCGACCCGTTCGTTGGTTCGGGCACAACGACGGCGGTCGCACAAAAACTAGGTCGAAGTTGGCTGGGCATCGATTCATCGCCAGAATACGTGGCATTGGCAAGAAATCGGATCAATGGGCTTTTCTGAAATCGAAAAAATCGAAGAGACCGCGTTCGCACTCGTCGTGCAGGCGCTACGTGATTATCTGCAACAAGCAGAGACGATTTTCAGAGAGGAGACAGACAGACCTCAAGACATTGCCGAAGACATCACCCGGGAAGCAATTGACGAGATGGGAGTCTCAGCGATTCGCGAACGATTGTACGGAAACGTCGATTACAAGAAAGCGATATACGTCTTTCTGCCTGAGCCATTTCGCGTGGCGCTCATGGTTGATTCCAAAGCAGAAAAATCTGATGAGCGCACCGTAACGATCCAGATGTCGCAAACGTCAATGCGCGTGAAAATGGTTCGCTCTGGAACCCAAGTCGACGAACCAGGCAAACTCCAACAAAACCTTATTAGAGACGGTGAGCCGTATCACGTCGTGACCGTATTCGTTAAATTTTCGTACGAGGAATCCGAAACTGAGCGTAAATTGGTCAAGATAGTCGCCGCGTGCGTACCAAATGGGAAACTTCAATCCATCTACAATCCTGACGCGAATGACACTTTCTGGCTTGCCGGACGTAATGCGCCCACACTCGGCGAAGACTTTCGTGTCAGAGTTGGATTCAGAGCCTTGCGAGCGAAGTCCGAATGGCGCGTAGTTGAAATACCGGTAAGTGCCGGAGCCAGATAGAACTGACCTCGGATCACGATGCAATGCGGTGGCGACAATTATTGATGCTCCCGCAGCGGTTCCGTGTAACATTTCAGGCGATACACACAATCTGCGGGAACACGGTAAATGTCAACGGCGAACTTCGGAAAAAGACTTGATGGCAAGGTAGCTATCGTCACCGGTGGCGGTGGCGCGATGGGCGGCGCGCAGTGCAGGCTGTTCTCGGAACACGGCGCAGCGGTGTGCGTCGCGGATTTCCGTATCGAGGCTGCCGAAGCAGTGCGTGCCGAGATTGCTGAGAATGGTGGCAGCGCCATCGCCTACGAGTTGGATGTCCGTGATGAAGCAGGTTGGGCGGATTGCGTTAGCGCGACTGAAGAGGCGTTCGGACCGGTGAGCATCTTGTGCAACAACGCCGGGGCAAATTTCAGAGTCAGCTTCGATGAACAAACCTTGGATATGTGGAACATCATCATGGATTCCGGCTTAACCGGGGCATTTCTGGGCATCAAAGCGGTCGTGCCGTCGATGCGTCGAGCTGGCAACGGAGCGATCCTGAACATCGGATCGCTGGCATCGATTCGGCCCGGCGGCGGATCTCCAGCTTATGCGGCACAGAAGATGGGCATGGTTGGTTTGAACCGCGCCGCCGCTGCGAGTTACGCAAAAGAGAACATCCGCTCCGTAATCATCTCGCCCGGACACGTCGACACGCCATTCATTCGAGGCAACAACCCCTACAGCCCAAACGATGCCTCAACCAGCATCGACAACCCCGAAAACTACGAAGGCAGGCGTTCGAACACCCCCATGGGCCGGTTGATGATGCCCGAAGATTTGGCGAACGCCTTCCTGTTCGCAGCCTCCGACGAAGCCAGCGGTATCACCGGCTCGATGATTACGGTCGACGGCGGCGCGGCCTTGTAATTCCTATCGCCAACCCTTCGTCATTCCCGCGTAGGCGGGAATCCAGAGGGACGGGCGGATGTGCCCACGTCATTCCGGCGTATCCTCCCGTCATTCCCACGTACCCTTCCGTCATTCCGTCGAAAGCCGGAATCCAGATGGGTAGGGCAAAGGGCTGCTACGCGAATGACTTCACCACCAACCCACTAACCAGATTCTCCGATAGTCTCATTATGATTGAAGTATGAGAGTCCTCATTTCAGGTGCTAGCGGCTACATCGGGCAGGCTTTAACGAAAAGACTGCTTGAGCGCGGGGATGAGGTTGTGCACCTTGTCCGGCGTGATCCCAATCCTGACGTTGATGTCGAAGAGATTCGGTGGGACCCTATCGATCCCGATTCGATTGATGCCGAAGTTCTAGGCGATATCGATTCAGTCTTCAACTTCTCTGGCGCTACTGTTGCCAAGCGATGGACTAAGGCATATCTCAGAGTCATCGCCGATAGCAGAATCGTCTCGACCAAAACTCTGGTGGAGATATGCCGCCGATTGGGGTCTCCACCGCATGTGCTGATCACAGCATCCGGCGTCGCTGTCTACGGAGACCGTGGAGATGAGCAACTCACGGAAGCTAGCGAGCCGGGCGAGGGAGCGCTGGCCGAGATAGCGATTCCTTGGGAAGCCGCGACAACGGCCGCATCAGAGTTCGGTGTCCGCACTGCAACAGCACGTTTCGGGATCGTGATGAGCGCGGATGGTGGCCCTTTGCCAACATTGGCCAAACCATTCAGATCAGGATTTGGCGGCCGACTCGGGAGCGGTCGGCAATGGACGCCATGGCTTCACATTGACGACGCTGTTTCAGCGTTGATATTCATCGCCGAAACAGATTCGCTCGAAGGCCCTGTCAACGTTGTGTCACCCGGAGCCGCGCGTAACTCCGTCCTGAGTCAAGCCATCGCCGATGCGTTGGGCAAACCGAATTTCGGCTGGATGCCGGCGGTCATAGCAAAGATAGTTATCGGCAACTACGTAGAAGAGTTGGCGCTCAACAGCGCGCTCGTCATCCCTGAAAAGCTACTGGATGCCGGGTTTGAGTTTGAACACCGCGACTTGGGCAAGTGTCTACAAAAAGAGCTTGGACACCGCTAACCAGAACTGGAAGTGGAGGACGTGATTGACGAATCAACAGCGGTAGCTTGAACGTCTATCCGACGTTTTGCTGGATCATCTGCCGTAAGACGTAGGGCAGAAGCCCCCGTGCTCGTAGTATTCGGCCTAGGTCGCCTGGTCGACACAGTTATTCGAAGTTCTGCGCCGACAAACAAATTGATCGTCGTTAGATACTTCGGCGCTGAGCAACCCGCAACTAGATAAGGTCGATGAACTCGTCTCTGGATACCCCCGCATCCTTCAGTAAACTAGCCAACAATCCTCTGCCGATGCGTTCCGATACCAACAGATTGTTCCTTTCAGGATGACGTAGCACGATGTGACTGCCTTTGCCCCTTTTGGGCGGATACGCTGTACCCGATTTTTCGCATCGCCGCAACGAATTCTTTTCGCGACACATTCGGAAGGCGCGGCATACTAAAGCGTCACGGGAACGTTCGCGAACCAGCTCTCCGCAACGCGAGAATCACCCGTTTCGTCGTCGTTCAGCACCTCGATGAACAACGCAATACCTTCTTGGATATTTGCTAACGCTTCCTCAATAGTGTCCCCTTGGGTGTGGCACCCGGGAAGCGACGGGCATGAAGCAACGAAAACACCGTCTTCGTCTTGCGTGACGACCACTTGAAATTCTTTCACCTGATTGATTCGAACGAGTGAATCGTGCGTAAGTGTCATGTTTAATCTTCCTGTTAGCCGCGGAATCCCTTACTTTTTAGCGAAATCCGCTCCGTACCCCGAATCTAACACGTCCGCCCAAGTTCAATTTCGAACCTGCGCGCCAAGACGCTTGATAATGTGGCCGACGATGCAGCGGGATTCGGGTTATATGGTGGCGCGTAGCTTATCCGATGTACACACCAACTTTATTCTGACGCGCGTTGACCGCCTAACCAGAGCTCTGCGAAATCATCTCCCTAAGCACGTAGGGCAAAAGTCCCCCATGCTCGTAATACTCAGCTTCCACAGCTGTATCCACACGACACAAAACATCGAACGTCTGCGATGATCCATCGTCGCTCGTAGCGGTGACGCTCAGCATCGAACCAGGCTCCACGCTTGCTCCGACACCGTTTACGGTGAACTGCTCCTTGCCAGTCAACCCCAGCGACTGCGCCGACTGCCCATCGACGAACTGGAGCGGAACGACGCCCATCCCGATCAGGTTGGCACGGTGGATGCGCTCGAAGCTCTCCGCGATCACGGCTCGCACACCCAACAGCATTGGACCCTTTGCAGCCCAGTCGCGCGAACTCCCAGTGCCGTACTCCTTGCCTGCGATGACGATCAGCGGCACGCCCTCAGATCGGTACCGCTCCGCAGCGTTGAAGATCCGCATCGTCTCGCCCGTCGGGTAGTGAACCGTCCAGTCGCCCTCGTAGTCGGGCGTGAGTTTGTTGCGGAGCCTGATGTTCCCGAAAGTCCCCCGCATCATCACGTTGTGGTTCCCACGTCGCGAGCCGTATGAATTGAATGCCCGCCGAGGAACATCGTTAGATACGAGATGCTGACCAGACGGCGCGCTCGGAGGGATGCTACCAGCAGGGGAGATGTGATCAGTCGTAACCGTGTCGCCTACACTCACCAGCACCCGCGCGTTCTCAATGGCATTCCGAGGCTGCGGTTCGAGTTCAAAGCCGTCGAAGTATGGCGGCGGCTGAATGTAAGTGCTGCCCGCGTCCCACTGGAACTGTTCGCCAGTCGCCGCTTCCAACTCCTGCCACTGTTCCGGACCCTCGTACACCGCGCCGTAGCGGTCATTGAACTGGTCGACTCGAACCGCGCTTGCGACCGTCTGCGCGATCTCGCTCTGGCTCGGCCAGATGTCCGAGAGGAAGATGTCGTTGCCGTCGTCGTCAGTTCCCAGAGCGTCACGCGTCAGGTCAACATCGATGCGTCCGGCGAGAGCGTATGCGACGACCAGCATCGGCGATGCCAGATAGTTCGCCTTCACTTGCGGGTGCACCCGCCCCTCGAAGTTGCGGTTGCCGCTGAGCACCGCCGCTGCAACGAGATCGTGGTCAGTGACAGTATCCGCCACCTCTTGCGGCAACGGCCCCGAGTTTCCGATGCACGTCGTGCAACCGTATCCGACTGTCTGGAAGCCAAGTGATTCAAGCGAATCAGTGAGTCCGGCACGATCGAGATAATCCGAAACAACCTTCGATCCGGGCGCCAAGCTGCTCTTCACCCACCACTTGCGCTCCAAACCACGCTCGACAGCGTTGCGAGCCAGCAAACCGGCCCCGACCATCACGGACGGGTTGGATGTGTTCGTGCAACTTGTAATAGCAGCGATCACGACGGACCCGTCAGTAACCTCCGCACCATTGGACGATGCGTCAGGAAATGCGTCGCGGAAGTTCTCGGATACATCGCTCAGCAGTACCCGGTCTTGCGGACGCTTCGGCCCCGCCATGCTTGGTTCAACATCGCCGAGATCGAACTCAAGGGCGACCGTGTATTGCGGATCGTCGTTGTCCGATGGCGTCAGATAGTTGGCCGCCGAATACGCCTCTACCAGCGCAACCGTCTCCTCGGAACGTCCGGTACGTCTCAGATAGTCAAGCGTCTGATCATCGATCGGGAAGAAGCCGCACGTCGCACCGTATTCCGGAGCCATGTTGCCGATCGTCGCCCGGTCGGCGACGGGCAATGATGCGAGACCCGGCCCGTAAAACTCTACAAAGCGTTCCACCACGCCAACGCCGCGGAGCATCTCAGTGATGGCGAGCACCAAGTCGGTCGCCGTGGCGCCTTCGGCCAAACTGCCACTGAGTTTCACCCCCACGACTTCCGGCACGAGCATGTAATACGGCTGTCCGAGCATCACCGCCTCGGCTTCAATGCCGCCTACACCCCATCCGAGCACGCCAAGACCGTTGATCATCGTCGTATGCGAGTCGGTACCTACGCAGGTATCAGGATATGCAAACTTCTCGCCATCGACCTCGTTGGTGAGGACGGCGGAAGCCAGGAATTCGAGATTGACTTGGTGAACGATCCCAGTCCCGGGCGGGATGACCAGCATGTTGTTAAATGCCGTCTGCGACCACTTGAGCAGCTTGTAACGCTCCACGTTGCGCTCGAACTCAAGATCGATGTTTCGCGCCAACGCGCCTTCTGATGCGAAATAGTCCACCTGCACGGAGTGATCGATTACTAGATCCGAGTGAACGACCGGGTTGATGATGCCGGGATCGCCGCCTTTCTCCGCGACGGCATCGCGCATGGCGGCAAGATCGACCACAACGGGAACGCCGGTGAAGTCTTGCAACGCGACCCGTCCAGGCATGTATGGAAATTCTTTGGGCGGAGTTTGCGATGGTGACCAAGAAGCCACGAGTCGCACATCATCTTCCGTCGCGGGGCCGTCATGGGCGTTCCGAAGAGCGTTTTCCAGCAGAACCCGTATCGAGAACGGCAACGTCGAAATGTTGCACAGCCCAGCACGTTCGAGCGCACCTAGATCGTAGTAGGAATACTCACGCCCTTGGACATTGATTCGATTGACGGAGTTGAATGGTGCTGACTTCATACGCTAAATGCTTGGCTGGGTTACGGTTGCTTGTGCTTGAATCATCTGAATCCTAATGTATCAGTCGAATGATTCTGCGATTCATCGCTTATCATTTCAGCGCAGAGCAAACAGCGAACATCAACGTCAAACCGAAAGGCAGACCGCAAGCATGGGACAACCCAAAGACCAGCTGATATTCGTCGGAACATACACCAATCTCGGCGCAAAAGGCATCTACACCTGCCACATGGACGGCGCAACCGGCAGATTGACCGAGCTTTCGGTCGCCACCGATAGCGGACCCAACCCATCATTCGTCACTCTTCACCCGAACGACAAATACCTCTACTCAGTTGCCGAAGTCAACGATTTCGACGGCGACGATGCTGGAGGCGTCCATGCGTACGCTATCGGCGAAAACGGAAAACTGTCTCTCATCAACAAAGAGTCGACCAAAGGGACTGGCCCGTGCCACCTCGTCGTCGAATCAAACGGCAAGTACCTATTCGTCGCCAACTACGCAGGCGGCAGCGTCGCAATGTTCGAGGTCAACGACGACGGCAGCCTGAATGAAGCCTGCGATTTCCATCAGCACGTCGGCGGGAGCATGGTTCAGGCAGACCGCCAAAACGAACCGCACGCCCACTCCGTAACCATGGCTCCAAGCAACAACCAGTTGATCGTCTGCGACCTAGGCCTCGATAAGGTGCTGGTCTACGACATCGATCACGATGCTGGCAAGATCGTGCTGAACGAGGACGCATCCGCCGATTCAAGGCCGGGCGAAGGTCCACGCCACTTCGCGTTCCATCCCGATGGCACCGCCGCGTTCGCCATCAACGAGATCGGATTGACGATCAGCGCGTACGATGTCGATGCCGACAGCGGCAAGCTGACCGAAACTCACTGGGTCGGCACTGTCCGCCCCGATGTCGTCTATGCCGACGGCAACAGCACCGCCGACATCCATGTGTCGCCAGACGGCAGGCACGTCTACGGCTCGAACCGCGGACACGACACATTGGTCATCTACGGCTGGGACCCCTACGCCCGGATGCTCTACTACATCGCCAACGAGCCGACGCGCGGCAACACCCCGCGCAACTTCGCCATCGATCCCACCGGCACCTGGGTTCTCGCCGAGAACCAAGATTCAGGCACCATCCACACCTTCCGCCGCGACGCCGAGTCTGGAGAACTCACGCACACAGGACGCATGATCTCAATACCGGGACCAGTATGCATCCAGATGATGGATGCTTGAAACCCCAAGTTGCTGGAAAAATCGAATTCCTCCCCTTCGCGAAACTCTCTATCTCCTTCCCCTTTACGCGTGATGCGAAAATCAGGTTGTGCCGACATGTCGACATTAGAGTGGAACCTGCTACCTGACAGGCCGCCCTCGGTCATGTCATTCTGACAGGCCGCCCCCGCCATGTCATTCTGAACGGAGCGCAGCGGAGTGAAGAATCTCATACGGCATCCCAAGGGCGATTTTATGAGATTCCTCGCTGCGCTCGGAATGACAGTTTGGCGCTTGGAATGACGGCGCGAGGGGCTCGGAATGACAGTTTGGTGCTCGGAATGACAGCCTGCCGGTCGCATGATGCGAAAATCAGGTTGTGCCGACATGTCGACATTAGAGTGGGACCTGCTACCTGACAGGCCGCCCTCGGTCATGTCATTCTGACAGGCCGCCCCCGCCATGTCATTCTGAACGGAGCGCCACCCTCGGCCATGTCATTCTGAACGGAGCGCAGCGGAGTGAAGAATCTCATACGGCATCCCAAGGGCGATTTTATGAGATTCCTCGTTGCGCTCGGAATGACAGTTTGGTGCTCGGAATGACAGCCCGCCGGTCGCATGATGCGAAAATCAGGTTGTGCCGACATGTCGACATTAGAGTGGGACCTGCTACCTGACAGGCCGCCCTCGATCATGTCATTCTGAACGCAGCGCAGCGGAGTGAAGAATCTCATACGTCATCCCAAGGGCGATTTTATGAGATTCCTCGCTGCGCTCGGAATGACAGCCTGCCCGCCGCATAATTTCGCATCACGCGTCCTTTTAGGGAGAGATTAGGAGGAGCGCGTGCCGACCGCGCAGGCCCCACGGCTCATCTAAAACTGCCTTCCAATTCCCCTTGGGCAAATGGGGCTGGCCCCGCCTGAACAAGAGCGTCTAGACTCGCCGCGCTCGCCACGGGGACGGGTATTGCGCGTACTTGCTCCGTGATGCTTCTAAATGTGTAGAAACGCGGCGTGCGGTTTTCGTAGATTTTCTCACATGGGATCCTTTCTTAGTTACCAATCTGACTGAAGATCGACGTTGAGAGGCCATCTGACCGTGTTGCGCAAAGTGTTTGTCCCATAACTCCGCTGGCACTCATAATCGAAGTTTGCAGGTAATGGACAATATCTATGGCAGCATCGCGGCCTGGCGGCATCCGATCGCGCGCACTCTTCTGCTTGCCCTTGTAGCCCTCACCGCCGTCACAGCTGCGACCCTGCTCCGCTCAGACACCCAAGCGCAGCCACAAACCCCGAGCATACTTGTACTCAACATCGCAAGCGGATCTCACTGCATCCCCGAAGCCAGCGGTACCGCCTCCCTCGAGGCTACCCTCGCGCATCCCGCGCCCGAATCTGTGTCTCTCGGTATGGGACACGATGGCAGCGCCAGCAATTTCGACGACTACAGACCCACACTTCCATCATTCGCAGAAGGACGGTCGACCACCACTTTCATAGTTACCGCTAAACCTGACGGATCTGATGAACCACACGAAGAATTCGAAGTGTCAGTCTTTGGTTTTTTCCCCACATCCGGAAAATCCGTACAAAGCCACGTGCCTATAAATCTCGTCATCATCGACGATGACGGCTCAACTCAGACGAAAACGTGCGTCACCCTGACCGCATCCAACTACACACCCGATGAAGGCGACACCGTAACCATAACCGCAACCCTCGACGAAGCAGCGGGACAAGGCGGAGTGCAGATCCCGCTGTCCGCCGCAAGCCAAAGCTCCGCATCCAGCGCCGATTACAGTCTGTCGTCTTCCTCCATCACGATTTCTGCGGGCAGCAAGACCGGAAGCACCACTGTCACCATCATCGATGACTCCGAGGACGACGACGATGAGGTGCTAGTCATCCACACAACCGCCGCCGGCTTCAGCAACGCTACCTCTCTCATAATTGTCGACGACGATGGTCCACCACCCACCAACACTCCGACTCCGACACCTACTAACACGCCAACACCGACTGCGACGCACACTCCCACCAACACGCCGATACCGACTGCGACGCCGACGCACACCAACACTCCGACGCCCACCGCGACGCAAACACCTACCAAAACTCCGACGCCAACTGCGACTCGGGCACCGAACCGTCCGCCGAGACGTGTACCTGTCGCCAGACCGACATCCGCTCCGACGGCGACACCTACACCGAGAACGTCGATCAACTCCCCTAGGCGCACAAATGACAACACACCGCTGCGCCCACCTGCTGACAACCCAACGTCCACTCCGACCGCAACGGTAACACCGACTAGTACGCCCACCGCGACCAACACCCCGATTGCAACTGCGACACCGACTAGTACACCCGCGGCAGTCAACACTTCGAGTGCGGCTACGGCTGCGGCTGCAACTGCGACACCCGCTGTCAGGCTCACAGCAGTCAATATTTCGAGTGCGGCTGCAACTGCAACTGCGCCCCCCGCTGTCGGGCTCACGGCGACCAACACCTCGACTGCAACCGCGACGCTGATACCAGTCCAGATCTATATATCAACGAGTACACCTACCCCAACTCCTACGGCGACCAACACTCCCACCGCAACTTCGGCTCCGATATCCGCACCAATCTATACACCAACTAGTACGCCCGATCTCAGTCTGGCTCCTGAACCAACACGCACTGCTACTGTTACTGCTACGCCCGTCACTACCGCTATACCCACCGTTACCGCTACTGCCACACCCCTGTCAGTGCTGATCCATACACCAACGAATACACCTGCTCCCAGTCTCGCTCCAGAGCCAAAACCCCCTGCTACCGCAACTGCTACGCCCATCGCTGCTCTAGCCCTCGTGTCTATTGCTACCGCCACTCCGGAATCGACAGCTGCCCCGGCATCAGTGCCTACCGGTGCTCCATCTCCGATCGCGACTTCAGCACCAGTTTCTCCGAGTAGCGAGGTGGATAGCAGCTCAACAAACTGGTGGTGGATTATTATCATCTTGCTCTTGCTGGCATCGATCATAGGAGCGATCATTTACCGGTCTCGAAGGGATTCTAGATCCGACGACGATGATGATGAAGCCTTGAATTCATCTACACCAAGAGATGTAGATGGTGACAGTACCAGCAGAGATGAATCTTCAGATGAATACCAGACGTTAATCTACGATATGCCTAGAGACCCTCTAGTGAATGAGGATTAGGCATCCGCCATCGACCTCGGAAAGATTTGTCAACAATGATGTCTCATATTGGTGAAACGCGCCCCTCGGTGGATACAAGGGTTGTTGAACTCCTCTACGACGACGGACTTCCGTTCCGAGACCTCAACAAAAATGGCGAGATAGACACCTACGAAGACTGGCGACAGCCAGTCGAGGCTCGCGTCGCCGACCTGCTTTCTCAGATGACTTTGGACGAGAAGGCCGGGATGCTGATGATCGATCAGCTGAACGCCGACGCGGGTGGTCAAGTCCCCGTTCTGGCAGGCAAATTGCTGTTCGAGGAGAAGATGACACGGTTCATCCTACGCAACACCGTCACGAATTCGCCTCAAGAAACTGGTCATCCATTCTTCGGCGCGCAAGTCACCCCGTACGAGATGGCGCAGTTCACGAACGCGGTGCAGGAAATGTGCGAAACCACGCGCCTTGGCATCCCAGCGATCTTCAAGTCGAACCCTCGCAACCACTTCGAAGAAGGTGGTATGGGTGGGCTTGACGCCTCCGTCGGCGCATTCTCCGCCTGGCCCAAAGAGGCGGGACTAGCCGCGACTCGCGACATGGACCTCATCGCCGACTTTGCCCGAACAGTCGCGAGCGAATGGGTAGCCCTCGGCATCCGAGGGATGTACGGCTACTGCCTCGACCTTTCGACCGAACCTCGCTGGTTCCGCATCACCGAGACCTTCGCGCAAGACGCCGATCTGGTAAGCGAAATCGCCACAGTTCTAGTCAAGGGCATACAGGGCGAATCGCTCAGTCATCGCAGCGTCCAAGTCACAATGAAGCACTTCCCTGGTGGTGGACCCCAAGAGGGCGGTGCCGACCCGCACTTCGAGTTTGGTAAGTACCAGGCGTATCCGGGCGACAACTTCGACTATCACTTCAAACCGTTCATTGCCGCTATCAAAGCTGGCGTTTCGTCGATCATGCCGTACTACGGTGTGCCAGTGGGGCAGAAGTACCTGCCGAACGATGTCGGCATGTCGTTCTCGAAAGGTATCACCACGGAGTTGTTGCGGGAAAAACTGGGCTTCGAAGGCAACGTCAACTCGGACACCGCCATTGCCACGACGATGCCCTGGGGCGTCGAAGACAAACCCGTCGCCGAACGCGTCGCTATGGCGATCAACGCCGGCGTTGATGTGCTGTCTGGCTTCAGCGACAACAAGCAGATGATGGCGCTTATCGACTCCGCCATGATCTCCGAAGGACGTGTTGATCAAGCCGTCAGTCGTTTGCTTACTGAACAGTTCAAACTCGGTCTGTTCGAGAACCCCTTCGTAGAGCCGAATCGGGCGGGATACATCCTCAACAACCGCATCACCCAGGCCAAGGCCGATGCCGCCCAACGCAAAGCTATCGTCCTGCTCCAGAACCGGAACAACATCCTGCCGATGGAGATGCCGTCGCCTAAGCCGCAGCCAAATCCATTCGCGATGCTTGGTTTCCATCAAGATTCGACGGACGAGCCAGAGGTCGAACCAATCAGCAAAAAGCTCTACGTCATGGGGATGGATCCAGAAGTGGTCAGCGGTTCCGACTGGAACGAATATGAGGTTATATCCGGCGACTACGATGCTGCCAGCGGAGAATCCAGACCTGCGGTCCCCGATGGTACCGACTACGCCATAATCCGTGTCATCATCGGCAACAACAGCAAGATCGGCGGCGGTTTCCTTCCAGTTCCCGATCCGGAGGAGCTTGACAAGATCGCCTTCTCCGGCATGGAAAAATCGAGTTCGTGGACGGTCACACCTAGCTTGACCGATATAAACGGCGTAATGTCCGAAATCGGCGCCGACCGCACTATCGTATCCATCCGCTTCCGCCAGCCGTTCGTCCTCGATGAAGCTAGCGGCATTCTGGACGCTGGTGCCATCATCGCAACCTTCGGATCGAGCGACGCCGCATTGATGGACGTGCTCACCGGCAAACATCCCGCGCAAGGCAAACTACCCTTCGCCCTCGCAACCAGCGCAGAAGCGATACTTCGACAGGATTCAGACGTCCCAGGCTACTCCAAAGAGGACACCCTTTTCCCATACGGACACGGATTGGGTTATTGAGACCAAGTGCGGCACCAACTGTCTGATCAGCGAACGATCATGTTAGCATCATGCAAAATTCATGATCGCTTCATGATAATATGCGGGCATGGCTACTCTGCAAGTAAAAAACTTACCCGAGGAAACGTACGAGCAACTGCGTCAATTGGCGAAGCGACGCAATACTACGATCAGTGCAACGGTACGACAAGCGGTGGACCGTGAACTCGAGGCTGCATCTTGGTGGGACGATTGGGACAAAACACCGCGCAGCAATGTCAAGATCGATTCCGCAGAATTGCTTAGGGAAGCACGCAAGCTTCGCGACGCAGGGTTGGAATGACCGGCTATGTGATTGACGCTTCAGCGCTGGTCGAAGTCGTTTTGCGAACAGAACTTGGCGAAGTGGTCGCGAACACGATCCGTGATCGAAGATTGATTGCACCTGAATTGATCGATGCCGAGGTTTTGGCGACCCTTCGTCGAAGCGTCTTGGCGAAATCAGTGTCGGACCTTGAAGCCGGTGTCGCTGTTCATCGTCTCATCTACGCGCCAATCACTCGTTATCCCCATAGGTCCCTCATTGAGAAAGCATGGCGGTACCGCCAAAATGTCAGCGCGTACGACGCGTTTTATGTGGCCCTTGCTCATAAAAACCGAGTTCCATTGGTCACTGTTGATGCCCGACTGAGTCGCGCTCCAGTGACTGATGTGGCAGTCATAAACCTCCGCTAAAAACCTACTGCAACGGTAGCCAAGGCTGCAACCAGTGCGGCGAATCAGTCAGCCGCACCTCGTCCACCCACTTTACCCAATCGTAGCCGCGCCTGCCCGGCACCACTAACCTAAGCGGTGCTCCGTGTCCATGCCACAGCAACTCGCCGCCGACTCGTGTTGCGAGCATGATTTCGCCGAACTCCGATGACGCGTATCGGCGAGTGTAACCCGTAACCGAGTGGACGATGCAGCTACGAGCGTCTGCGTTCATGCCCGCGGCTTCCAAAACATCCAGCAAATACACGCCACCCCAGATCTGGTGTGAATACCAACCTCCCGTGCAGTCAAGCGTCGCTTCGAGTTCGATGAATTTGGTACCCAGACCACCGTTCTCAAGGTCTAGAAGCGTCAATGATGTGGAATTGCCGTCAACATCTGCGAGGTTCAAACGCCATTGAGAAATATCTATCTGCGCCGGGTTGTCGTTGATCCACGACGTGGTGGGAAAGATGTTGCCTTCGTATGATCGGCGCTCGTGCGAACCTGTGAAACGTCGACCGGCTCCCGGAGTCGGTATCGCGCGGATGATGTTTTCGCTGACAAGCCATGCGGCAGTACCAGCAGCGAGGACTGAGCCGAACCGCAAGACCTCACGCCTCTCAGCACTGTAGCCGACGCGAAAGCGGGCGGTGTATGCCCATGCGTGCCAAGCGATGAACGGCAGAATCGCGGCTCCAGCGTAGATATGCAAACTCATACCAGTGATGCCCTCGACGGTCCAGAATCCACCGATGCTCCAAACAACACCGATGCTCAGCGTTGTCAAAAGGAGAACCGAAACGAGAACTGCAACGTTGCGCGGCCTCCCCCTTGACGGGCGTTTGATCGAATGCAAGGCCAATGCCGATTTCCAAGCTAGGATGGCGATGATGCTGTAGCCGAGGACGCTGTGAATCTGCAACACGATCTCGTGTTGCGAGTTGCCGCTCATCAATCCAACCGCGCCCGTCACCAGCTCGCCCGCAACGAGCCCAAGAAGGATGAGATTTACCCACTTATGACGCATCGAAGCCCTCTAAGGGTTCTTTGCACAACCCTCCCCCTCGATGCACAAGGGGGAATTGAAGGGGGTTTAGAGACAGATACGGCATCCCCTGCGAACTTCGCTTCGCTGATTCGCGTCCTTGTTGTCGGTCGTTTTGGGCTACGCGAAAGGGACGGATCGGCAAGTCGTGCAAAGAACCATCTAAGTGGGATGGTATGTCAAAACGGAGCGCCTAAACGTCGTCCATCTTTTCGGGTGTCATGAGTTCCCAGAACTCGATGCTCTGGCTCTCGATGTGCTCGCGCACCTGCCCGCCGACTTGCAACGCTTCCGTCGGAATGCTTCCGCCCGACATATAGGGTGAGCCAAGGTTGTCTTGCGCCCACTCAAGCACTACTGTGTCGGGCTCGCCCGGCACCGTCCCAGCGTTGAAGTAGACCGTACCCTTCGAACGACCGGCCGATTCGTATATTTTCTGTTGCTTCTGAACCAGAGAAGCTACGAGCTTGCCTTGGCGATACTTGGCTTTGTAGACCCGTCGGAGCATGTACATCGAGTTACCTCGTACTTTGGTTGTGTTCTGCGCTATAACCAGTTGTCAGCTCAGTAAAACGCTTTTCAAGCGTAGCGGTTACCATAATATTCTGAATTCCCCGCCCCATTCCCACTCAATCAGCAAACACCTTGAAAATAGGCATCAATCGAGAACACGCGCCCGGTGAAGACCGTGTCGCAGCATCACCGGATTTGGTGTCCAAGTTGGTATCTGCGGGGCACGATGTAGAAGTGCAGAGCGGTGCCGGAGTTAACGCAGGTTTCCCAGACGCGATCTATGATGAAGCGGGTGCGACAATCGCGGATTCGCCATCCAACGTTGCCCAATCCTCCGATCTGATGCTCCACGTCGGCAAACCGTCAGCCGATGAAATCGGTTCGATGCAAAGCGGATCCGCACTCGCCGCGACTCTAGATTCTCGGCGCGACACCGAGACGATTGGCGCGCTAGCGAATGCTGGAGTGACGGCGTTTGCGATGGATTTAGTCCCGCGCATCGCCCGCGCTCAGAGTATGGATGTGCTGTCCTCGCAAGCATCAATCGCGGGCTACAAATCAGCGTTGATGGCCGCGAACGCATTGAGCCGCTTCTTCCCAATGATGATGACTGCTGCTGGAACGATTCCTCCAGCAAGAGTGCTGATACTGGGCGCTGGAGTTGCCGGATTGCAGGCGATCGCGACCGCGAAACGCCTTGGCGCAGATGTCTACGCCTTCGATGTCCGAGCCGCCGCTGGTGAACAGGTAGAGAGCCTCGGCGCCAAATTCATCGCCCCCCCTGAGGCGGGAGATGCCGAAGCAGAAGGTGGCTACGCGCGTGTACAGACCGAAGACGAGAACGCACGTCAAAGACGATTTCTATCCGAGCACGTTGTTCGAGCGGATGCAGTAATCACGACCGCAGCCATACCCGGACGCCAAGCTCCGCTGCTCATCGAAACCAACACCGTGGCGGAGATGAAACCAGGTAGCATCGTCATCGACCTCGCCGCCGATACTGGCGGAAATGTCGAGGCGACCGTCGCAGGCGAGGACGTCGACGTAAACGGAGTCACCGTCAAAGGGCCCGTGAACGTTCCGTCCTCAATGCCGTACCACGCCTCGGTAACCTACGCCCGCAACCTGGAATCATTGTTGACCCTAATCATCGGTGAAGATTTGGGTTTGAGGCTTGATTTCGAAGATGAAGTAGTCGATGCGATGTGTGTTACTCACGGCGGTGAGGTACGCGGCCACACGATCGGCCGATGAGCACAGGAGACCGATATGTCGATTGAAGAACTCCTAATCGCGCTGGTCGTATTTATTCTGGCGATCTTCGTCGGATACCTCACCATCACCCGCGTCCCACCGACGCTGCACACACCGCTGATGTCCGGTTCCAACGCGATCTCAGGCATCGTCATCGTTGGCGCGATAATCGTCGCTGGAACAGTCGGCGGTCTTCTAGGCACGATCTTGGGAGTGATCGCTGTTACGCTGGCAACCATCAACGTGGTCGGCGGATATCTCGTGACCGACCGAATGCTGCGCATGTTCCACCGCAGCGACGAATAGCGACGCTAGACGCTGACCATGGACGACTCCACACAGATTCTCGACAACGTAACGCTCGCCGCGTACATCGTCGCTTCTGTCCTATTCATCATCGGACTGCTCTGGTTGCGGTCGCCCGAGACTGCACGAGCGGGAAACCGGCTCTCGGCGTTGGGAATGCTCATCGCAGTCGTATTCACGATCATCGACCGAGACATCGTCAGCTACGAGTGGATCATCGTCGGTATGATCGTGGGTGCGTTGGTTGGTGCAATAGCCGCACGTCAGGTCCAATTGACTGCCATGCCACAAATGGTCGCCATCTTCAACGGCTTTGGTGGTGCAGCATCAGCCGTCGTCGCCGCAGCCCAGATACTCAGCCAGAACGACACCGGTAACGTGGATACCGTCGTCAGCGTTACCGTCGCATTGTCGGTCTTGATCGGTTCGCTGACCCTTACCGGCAGCCTCATCGCTTTCGGAAAGTTGCAGGGCATCGTTGCCACCCAACCAGTGCTGATACCGCTTCGTCACGTCGTCAACATTGTATTGGCGATCGTCGGCATAGCCATGGCAGGATTGCTCATATACGACGCGAATCTCGAATGGGCACTCGTCACGATGGCCGTCATAGCACTCGTCATCGGAGTGCTGATCGTCATTCCCATCGGTGGCGCCGACATGCCAGTCGTCATCGCGCTCCTAAATTCATACTCCGGGTTGGCTGCTGCTGCTACGGGGTTCGTGATCGACAACCCGATGCTTATCGTCGCTGGATCACTCGTCGGCGCTTCTGGACTGATACTCACCCGTATCATGACCCGGGCGATGAACCGGTCGCTGGGCAACGTCATGTTCGGAGGTTTCGGGGTAGCTGACTCTACTGGCAGCGCGGCATCGGGCGCAACGGATGCCGACCGACCTGTTCGCTCTGTCAACGCCACTGAGGCTGCGATACTCCTTGGATACGCCGATTCAGTCATCTTCGTGCCCGGATACGGCCTCGCCGTGGCGCAGGCTCAACATCAAGTCCGAGACTTGGCAGACATGCTCAAAGAGCGCGGGGCAGAAGTCCGATACGCTATTCACCCCGTCGCAGGTAGAATGCCCGGGCACATGAACGTCCTGTTAGCCGAGGCCGATGTCCCATACGACGAGTTGAAAGACTTGGACGATATTAACGACGACTTTCGGCGCGCGGATGTCGCTGTCGTCGTCGGCGCGAACGACGTGACTAATCCGGCCGCCCGAACCGATCGCAGCAGTCCGATCTACGGTATGCCGATACTGAATGTCGACCAAGCCCGTTCGGCTATCGTGCTGAAACGCTCTATGGCGTCAGGTTTCGCCGGTGTTGAGAACGAGCTCTTTCACATGGAGAACACGATGATGCTCTTCGGCGACGCGAGGACATCGGTCGAAGACCTCTTGACGGAGATGAAAGAGCTTTGACCCTAGGTCGCAAAGGACAACAATAGTCATGAAAATCCACGGCATAGGCCAAATCTCGATTTCAGTCACCGATGTCAACAAGGCAGTAGAGTTCTACCGCGACACGCTCGGGATTGAATTCCTTTTCCAAGTCCCGGGCACCAACCCGATGGCCTTCTTCGACTGTGCCGGAACCCGTCTCTACATCAACCAACCAGAGAATCCCGAGCAAGCTGGCTCCTCTGTCATCTACTTCCAAGTCGATTCCGCCCAAAATGCCGCTACAGACTTGGTGTCGCGCGGCGTAACCATCGAATCCGAACCGCACATCATCCATCAGACCGAGAACTACACTCTCTGGATGGCTTTCTTCCGCGACCCGGACGGCAATCTGATGGCCGTGATGAGCGAAGAAGGCGAGTTGATGGGCTAACCGGCCGTAGTCCGCGCGATGTCAAACCACCGTCGCTACTAGTTACCTTCGATTAGCGAACAGCAACCGCAACCCTAGGGCGACGAGCACAACGGCGAACGGGATCCATATGTACCGCGGCGAGAGCTCGATAATGTCAAACGCCCAAAGCAGAACCCACACCCCGATCACAAGGAACAGAATCCCGCAACCGATTCTGGGCCATTGATTGTCTTTCTTCATGCCAAAGCCAAATTCGGAGTAGTAGAAGCGTATCGGCGGCCTGCGACGATCGGGTAGGTCCGGATCCTCGTCAGCATCTCTCCTGCGCGGGTTGATGTTCATTCTGCCTACCCCAAGTTGTGTTACTTTGTCACTCGATTAGAAGTGGGCAGTCGACTGTCGCGCCAAAAGGAATCAGCGTATCATCACCACGCCCCATGCAGATGATCAGGCGGTGTCATCGGCTCCTTGTTCCAAAGCGTCTCCAACGTGTAGCGCGGTTCCCAGCCCAAGATGCGGCGCGTCTTTTCGCTGTTGAACTTGTGGTGCGGAATCTCTGGGAAGGTGAAAAACGTCTCGCAGCGGGAGGGCAGACGTTCCAGCGGGACTTCGAGCGCGGCTTGAATCGCCGTGCCGCAATCAGGCCAAGCCGTTGTGAACGGTGTCATGTCCTCGTGATAGGTTGCCTCCGGGACGCCTCGTCCCAAACCCCAGTTCCACGTGTGGCGCATGTTGTAGAAGAGCATTGTGATCACGTAGATGCCGTACTGCTCGCTGAAGACACGGCAGATCTCTTGACCGAGCCCCTTGGAGTGCGCGTATAGACGCGTGCCGAACTGCGGCGGCATGTCGGGATTGAGATCGAAATCCCAGTTCTCATAAGTCTCGCCGACTAGTTGGAAGTGGGGACCGGTATTGATGACGCGTTGGATGCCATGCACCCGTGCAGCCTCCATCATGTTGTAGTTGCCACGCGTGCTGACTGCGAACGCCGCTTCGACGTATCCTCGGATCACGGACAAGTTGATGATGGCATCGCAACCTTCTGCTGCTGCGACGACTGCGTCGATGTCGTCAGAGCCGATTTGCCGGAAATCCCCGTCGAACTCGTCTCCGGGCGGATTGATGTCAGTGAGGATGATGTCATGGCGGTGCTTCAGCGATTTGACAACCCAAGGGCCAAGCATCCCGCATCCGCCGAGTATAAGAACTTTCATCTTCAATAATCCTCCGAGTAGTAGTGCGTCCGAACTAAAACCCCAGCGTCGCTGATGCTTTAGCCGTCGTGTAGCGCTGGTTCGCGACTGTTGATTGAATGTGGATGTCCTGCCAAGGCTCGATGTCAGCCTCCAACGCCGCTAGCACCGCGCGGCCAAGGTCTTCGGAGCACAGCACCGCGGTGCCCACGTGGCTGCTGATGTCGTCTTTACCACCCGTGATCAACGGCCAACCGAGCCGCAGATTGACGACCTCGAACTTTCGGTCCCGTGCATGTTCCTTGCAGATGATCTCCACGAGGTGGGCACAGAGCAAGTTGATATCGCTCGCCAACGGTTTGCTACGCCACATCTCCGTAACGACCAAGTTTTCCTCGTACTCCTCCATCAAACGAAGAGTGCTCAAGTTGATGACCCGTTTGACGCCCGCGTTCGACGCCGCCCACAGCAGGTTGTAGGTGCGACGCGTGTAGTAGTCGAGATGAAAGGTTGCGCCCATATCCACCTCGTCTTGGTAACCAACGTTGATGATGGCATCGATTCCTTCCACCAGATTGTTAGTCGCTTCGTCATGCTCCAACGCGCAGACGACCACGTCCTGCTCGTCGTAAGGAGCCATCGATGTTAGGCGTAGATTATGGCTCGAGTCGGCGAGTTCGGAGACTACGGCCTGGCCGATGGCGGTTGGAGATCCGTTTACGAGTACATTCATGAGCGATCGATAGGGTGGTGGATGTGACGTTCTCGGATGATGATATCGCGTGCCATCGACGGATGCTACGCTGAAACCCCGTGAATGGCAGACGATGCAGGCCCAAAAAGCCAATCCTAACGTCAGTTCGACTATGAAAGATGAGCCTGATCTGTTGGGTTCGCAGCCTGCGCTGTTTGAATAAGGCGCTTCCCAAGACGTGTCGCTGTTGGTGCAGGTGCTGCGATGTACGGCAATGCGCGTCGCGAAGCTCATGAGATTCGCGAATTGGACTTGCGATTGTCATGAAATTCGAGAGTGTTACTTCAGAAAAACATGAAATTCGAGAGTGTTACTTCAGAAAAACATGATAATATGAAGTGACACTTCGATAAATCATCTCTCCGCGGATCGATGTTCACACGAAACCTACAGTTGCCAGCACCGGGGAAAGAGTCGTTTTTCCTGTGGGGTCCCCGACAAACTGGCAAGACTACGCTGTTGCGCCGGCGATACTCCGATTGCAGGTGGTTGGACCTGCTTAAGAGTGAAGAGTACATCCAGTACTCGACGCATCCGGAGCGCTTGAGGCAGGAGATCGAAGCCGAAGGTCCGAACCCCGGCCAACAGATCATCATCGATGAGGTGCAGAGAGTCCCCGACTTGCTCAACGAAGCGCATTGGCTGATCGAGAACCGCGGGATCAAATTCGCGCTGTGCGGCTCCAGCGCCAGGAAAGTGCGTAGAGGCGGTGCCAATCTGCTCGGCGGCAGAGCCTTTCGATACGTCTTACACGGATTGACCGCCGGGGAGTTGGGAACTGATTTCGATCTCGATCGTTTGATCAACCACGGGTACCTGCCCAGGGCGTATGAGTCTGAAGAACCGACACGCGTGCTTGACGCCTACGTAGCGGACTACTTGCAAGAAGAGATCGCCGCAGAAGGGTTGGTGCGCAATCTGCCGGTGTTTGCACATTTTCTCGATGCCGCGGCGCTCAGCGACGGTGAAAACGTCAACTTTTCCAACATCGCTTCCGATTGCGGCGTTTCAGGCAAGACCGTCAAAAGTTATTTCGAAATACTTGAAGACACCTTGCTCGGGACCTGGTTGCCGGCGTATCGGCGCCGCGCCAAACGTCGCGCTGTCAAGTCACCCAAGTTCTACTTCGCTGACGTCGGAATCGTCAACAGATTGGCGCGGCGCGGCGAAGTGATCGCGGGTTCCGAGCAGTACGGCAAGGCTTTCGAGAACTGGGTCCACCACGAAATAACCGCATTCATCGACTACCAAAACATCCACGCAAAACTGACTTACTGGGGTTTGACCAGTCAAACAGAAGTCGATTTCCTGCTCGACGATCTTTCGATTGCCATCGAAGCGAAATCCAGCGAAAACATCACCCGGCAACACCTCAAAGGTCTCAGGTCAATTGCAGATGAATACCCAGAGATCGCGCAACGCGTTGTAGTTTGCCGCGAACGGCGCCCGAGACTAACCGAAGACGGCATTCTCATACTGCCAGCAGAACGTTTCGTCGAGAGGCTTTGGAGCGGTGAACTGATCCGTTGATCATGACTATCGACGGCAACCGCGACTGAGCCAACAACTTCGCTGGGAAAAGAAAGTACCCCTTAGCCGTTGATGTAAAGCGTCGCAGGCGGTTTCCCCCAACGTGGGTTCTTTGCACAACGCGTCGAACGGTCGCGCTCCACTCGTTTCGCGTAGCATACCCCGTCACCCCTCCCCTCTGGATTCCGGCTTCCGCCGGAATGACGGGGGTTGTGCAAAGATCCCAACGTGGTAGAGTTCCGATTACGTTTATGACCGATCCGGTTTGAACCAGTTTGGAGGCAATGTGATAGCGATGATCACTACACCAAGAGTGGGAGGTTCGGCTCTGATAATCGGCGCTGCGCTATACATAATCGCCACGTTAATCACTCCAGGGCACTTGATCGGCGCGACCACGGCGGGTGATCTCGGTTCATTGGTCGACGCTATCGCCGATAATCCGTTGTTGACAGCCTTCGCTGCGATGCTGGGGAGTGTTGCGCTGATGTCTCTGATTTGGGGTTTGACGGTGATGTGGCAGACTGCGCAAAACGAATGCGCTTTAGACGCGTTCGTGAAATTCGGGTTGGTTGGCGTGATGTTGGCACTCGTATCCTTCCTGATCGCTCAATGCCTCAACTACACCACTTCTCACGTGGTCGACCATGGCATCGGAGCAGGTACGGGGCCGGATCAGACCGAAGCGCTCAGGTCGATTGCGATACAAATGCAATCCATCGGGGGTGCCGCTAAATTGCTCGGAGCACTCTCGGGTTTGACGGGATACGTCGTGTTGGGGTTTGCGTATGCTCGAAAGTTCCGCCCGGGCGTCTACAGAATTCTCGCTCGGATTGTCGGAATCGCCGCCATCGTATCCTTGATCGGTGTGGTGTTGACGGAACCCTTCCACGAACTAATCGACGTGCTCGCTCCGTTGTTCACGCTGTTGTCGATCCTCTACCTCGTCTGGTGGATCATCATTGGTATAGGCGTGTATCAGGAACGATTCGGTCTACGGATTGGCACGACGCCGGAGCACTGATCTGATACTCACTCTCGTCCCCCTAGCCGCGCCCCTACGTCGGTCGGGTACGAGGGGTCACCGTCCATGCGTCGGTGTTTGTTGCGTGGACGGACGGGATTTGGGATTGCGGATGTTTCCCCGTAGGGGTGACCGTGTCATTCTGAACGGAGTGAAGAATCTGGTTTCTTGCAGAATTGCCGTCCATGGTGTAATATAGCGACACAAAATAGGGCGATCTTGACGAAATAGGTGAAATATCGTGCCAAATCTGACGATTTCCCATACCCCCCCCCCCCCCCCCCCCCCCCCCCCCCCCCCCCCCACAC
>DAOUJE010000076.1:0-9985 GCA_034423055.1 Dehalococcoidia bacterium
GGTTTGTCGGGATCATCAAGCGTCGAACTCGCGAAATTCACTCGCTGGAGGTACGCCCCCGTGTTGATCCACTCCTCGCCACCTTGCCAGCCCTCGACGCTCGGCGGATTCAACAATGCCTGACCCATGTTGGCGCACGTAGCGGCCGCAGCGTACGCTTCCTGAGATGGCACCTCCAAGCCGCCAGCCAACCGCAACGTCCCGACAACCATCTCGGCTGGGCTCTTGATCCGAGCGTAACGGGCCGATTCGTCCTTGAAGAAGTCCGATGTGAACAGAGTCCGTAGCATCTCCGTAATGCTGTAGCCCGACTCGAAATACGCATCGACCATGGCCTGGATCGCTTCAGGATCGCGCGGCTCAACGTGCGGCCACTGCGGAACTCCCGGTTCGTCTGCAACGAAGAAGTGGTACAGATGCCGGGCGATGAACCGCGGCGTAGCTTCGTTGCGGCAGATGATGTCCACCGCGTCATCGCCGTTCCAATCGCCGGTCTCGCCCAGAAGCGTCTTCTCGCCATGATCGTGGTCATCGTCGTCATACTCGAACTGCCACGAGATGTAGCCGTAAGGACGCGCCGTGTTGTTGCGCATCTTGATCGACATGTAGTCCGGGTTAACGACACGCCAACCCGTGAAGGCGCGCGCACACTCTTTGATGTCGTCTTCGGTATAGTTGCCAACCCCCATCGCGAACAGTTCCAGAATCTCACGTCCATAGTTCTCGTTGATTGAGTGCGCGTGATTGTCTTGGTTGTCAAGCCACATCAACATCGATGGGTCCTTCGACAGCTGCAACAACAACTGATCGAAACTACCCATCCCATACTTCCTGAACATGTCGATCTGGTTCAGCACCACCCTTCCCTGGATCAACTTAGACGCCCCAGTGGCGAACACCCGATGCCAGAACAGGCACATCTTCTCACGCAACGGCGTCTGAGTGAGCACCAACTGATACATCCAGTGTGCCGCACACGCCTGTTGGTTCCTCAAATCCGATTGGTCGACGAAATAACGACGAATCAGATCCAACGGCAGATCAACGTCATCAACCGGATTCAGCAACTTTTCCAGCGTCGCGTCGTAACCTATCTCAATCGCAGCATCCAACTCATCCGGCGTCGCCCCGAATCCTGCTCGCCTCAAAAGGTGGGCGATCAGAACCACATCGGGCTTAGTTTTTGTGAGTGTCATATTCTCTACCTCAGGCAACGGCAGTCCTAGGGAAACTTGGCGTATAGTCTAACGCCGTTTGACCAGACTCGTCATGCATTGTTGAAGAGAAAGCTGAAGCGTCGCCATCGATGGACGATGCCAATCGGAAGGGCGTGCCTATCTTCGCCTGCCGTCGCTTCAGCGAACCAGTGATTATGCTTAATACGCCGAAGGGATCAGACAGCGATATATGCGACGAACCTCTCCTGAATTCGAAACCGCGCTCAAGATGGCGATCGACAGCAAGGCTAAGCCGATCGGTTCATTAGGTCGGTTGGAAGAGGTCGCAGCTCGGATATGTCGGCTGCAGGGCACCCTGCGGCCAGTGATGAAGCGTTGTGAACTGGTTATATTCGCCGCTGATCATGGCATTGCATCGCGTGGTGTCTCCGCATATCCCCAAGCCGTTACTCGCCAAATGGTGCTCAACTTCCTAGACGGAGGCGCGGCGTCGAACGTGATCGCAGCAACATTAGGCATAACGATGCGCGTTATTGATGCAGGAGTGGCTGGCGCGCCGATCCATCATCCGCACCTCTCAAACCGTAGCTTGGCATCTGGCACTGCCGACTTTTCGCAAGAACCCGCAATGACTGGCGAACAATTGGCAATCGCTATCGCCCGCGGCGCAGATGCGGTGAAAGAAACGCGCACCGACGCGATATGCCTCGGTGAGATGGGGATCGGTAACACATCTTCCGCGACCTTGATAGCACACAAACTCCTCGGCCTAGATCTCGCGGGTCTAGTCGGAAGAGGAACGGGACTCGACGACGCAGGTATCGATCACAAGCTGTCGGTGCTCCAGCTGGCAAGCGCACGAACACACGAGAAGATGGGTTGGCGTTCCGTGTTGGTAGAATACGGCGGCTTTGAAATCGCGATGATGGTCGGCGCAATGATTTCCGCCGCCGAGATGAAGAGAATCGTGATTGTCGATGGATTCATCGCGACTGCTGCTGCCGTCGCCGCACTGAAATGCCGACCTGATATCGAGCCCGCGTTGTTCTTTGCTCACGTGTCGGCTGAGCGCGGACATGCCTTGGTGCTCGAGGCATTGAAGGTCAGACCATTGCTCGACCTGGAGATGCGGTTGGGCGAGGGCACTGGTGCTATGCTGGCGTGGCCCATTTTGAAGTCCGCGGGCGCGTTCATAAACGATATGGCGACCTTCGAATCGGCCGGGGTGAGTGAAAAATCGTGATCTCGAATTTCCCCCGCCGAGAATGTGCGCTCTTTTTCTCAGCCGTCCGATTGCTCACGCGATTCCCCGCGCCGCACAGTGTCGATCACTCGGCAGAACCATTGGATGCCGCGACTCGATACTACCCATTGGTCGGAGTCGTAATTGGTGTGATCGGTGGCACGGTGTATTGGGTCGCTGCGTTGGTGCTGGAACCTGTCATTGCCGTGTTGCTTTCGACTGCGGTGACGGCATTGTGCACCGGCGCGTTCCATGAAGACGGCTTGGCCGATATGTTTGACGGCATCGGTGGCGGTTACACCCGTGAGCGAGCACTCGAGATCATGAGAGACAGTCGCATCGGCTCGTTTGGCGCATTGGCACTCATCATCGTGCTTGCCACCAAGGTTGCGACTTTGGCGTCAATGTCAGTAGATTTGGCCTTCATGACGATTATCTGTGGGCACACCGTGAGCAGGACTTCGAGCGTCTTGACGATTGCCACCAGCAGATATGCTCGAGATGGTGATGTCAATGCATATGCCGCAAGCAGCATCAGCAGCATCGGGTTGACTATAGCGATACTGACGGGCGTCGCGGCCTTGGTGGCGCTTGCATGGCTCGATGCCGCGTCGACAGCCGTAGGGGCTTTGATCGGAGCAACGTTGGGACACCTCGGGATTCGGTGTTTTTATCAACGGCGGATCGGCGGCTACACTGGCGACTGTTTAGGCGCGACGCAACAGATCACCGAAGTGGGGACATACGTCGGAATCATTACAGTCGTCGCGCTTGCCTGATCCGAATCAACCCTTCACAGTTATCGGTATCCCAGCCACCATCAGAAGGACTTGATCGCACACTTCAGCCACTAGGCGGTTCATCCTTCCGTGGGTGTCCTTGAAACTTCGTCCTAATGCCGTATCGGGAACTAGCCCCATACCAAGTTCGTTGCTGATGATGATCAGGTCCCCTCGAAAATCGCGGATACGATCGACCAAACACGCGATCTCGGTATCAACGTCATGGTCGTAGAGCATCAAATTGTTCAGCCACAACGTCAAGCAATCGACTACCACAGTAACGTCGCCGCCGTCGTTGCTATGTATGACATCACAGATTGCGACTGGTTCCTCGATCGTCTCCCATAAATCGCCACGCTCTTGGCGATGGTGATCAATCCGTGCGTTCATCTCGTCATCGGATCGTTGTGCCGTAGCGACGAAAATACGATTACCGTCGAGTATTTCGCCTAAGACGAGGGCATGGCTGCTCTTTCCTGAACGGGCGCCGCCGATGATGAGGATGCTGGGCATTTGGGAGAAGCGAATCCGGAGAGGTTACGAACCAATCCTGACCATTCTCGCAGAAGCCGATGATGCCGGTTCAATCGCCCAACTGCCGAAGCCGAGGATCCGTGAAATCCCGTATCCAATCGCCCATGAAATTGAGCGACATCACGACCAGAAAGATCGCCAAACCTGGGAAGAAAGAAGACCACCAAGCCGTAGTCAAGTACTCTCGCCCCTCGGAAACCATCAGCCCCCAAGACGGTGTAGGCGCCGGTATCCCCGCACCCAAGAAACTTAACGTCGCCTCCGTCAAAATCAACCCTCCAACCGCCAACGTCGCAATCACCATGATCGTCGGCACAACTCCCGGCAATATATGTCGCACGATCACTCGCGCCGGCGACGCCCCGCAGACACGCGCCATCAAAACATATTCACGCTCCCGCAACGTCAATACATCAGCCCGGACATTCCTCACGAACCCAGCCCAAGACACCATAGCCAAGACTCCCATCAACACCGTCAAGCTCCCACCAAACAACGTCACCACCACGATCGCGACCAACAAGAAGGGCAGGGCGTGCCAAATGTCCACCGCGCGAGCTATCACCTCATCAATAACGCCCCCGTACCAAGCCGCTACCAAACCCAACGTAACACCGACCAAAAGACCACTCAATAGCGCAACCCCCGCAACCGCCAACGAAATCCTCGCTCCGTGGATGATGCGACTCAATACGTCGCGCCCGACCTGATCCGCACCTAGGAGATAGCTCTGCGTCCATTTACCCTCTTCGTCCGCCATCCAAACCGGCGGCGCGTTCCGATCTCGTAGCGCTTGGACGTTCGGTGCCTGAGGAGCTATCCAAGGAGCAAACAACGCGGATAGAACCAGAGCACCCAACACGATCCCCGGCAATATCGGCCAGCGACGCAAAAACGCATACCCTTGGCCGAACACCGTTCTTGGTCGAAACGCCGGACTCGACGACTCAGACGCGTAGGTTGTCGATATCTCAGACATCAATCGTCATCCCTACGTGTACCGGATCCGAGGGTCGATAACGATGTAGAGCAAATCCGCAACCAAACTGAACACAACGTAGATGATCACGAAAACCAAAACTCCACCCGTCAGCACCGGAAAATCATTGTTATTCACCGCCTCCAACATCGTCCGTCCTAAGCCCGGCCAAGCGAAAACGGCTTCAGCAACCAACGTACCGTTCAGCAACCCCGCCAGCAACAACGTCGACAACGTGATCGGTTGAATCAACGAGTTGCGAAGCGCATGCTTCCAGATCACCGCCGTCGGAGTCGCTCCCTTGCCGCGCGCGAGCCTGATGAACTCCGAATCCAATATCTCCAGCATCGAAGACCGCGTAATCCTCAGATACCCAGCCATCGAACTCGTCCCAACCACGATCGCCGGCATGATGAAAAACCTTATGTCAAATCCTTCCCCGCGTAGACCGCTCGGCAACCACTCCTGCCACACCGAGAACAGCAATACCATCACGATACCCAACCAGAAGTTCGGTATCGCCTGCCCGAACAGCGCCACAAACCGCCCTACGTAATCCCAAATCGTTCCCCGATAAACCGCGGAAATAATGCCAATCGGCACGCCGACGAACGTCGCTAACGCCCACCCTGCGATCGCCAACTGAGTAGTCGCACCAACCTTCTCCAGAATCACCTTTGATACCCGACGTTCGCCAGCCAACGACTGACCTAGATCGCCCTGCAACATATGCCCGACCCACACCAGATACTGAACAATAAACGGCTTGTCCAACCCCAGATGTTTCTCCAGTGCCCGGATCTGCTCCGGCGTCCGGCCATAGCCCTCAGGATTCGCGTAAAGCAACAGCGGATCACCCGCAACCCGCGATAGCGCGAACACCACGAACGTGGCACCGATTATCGTCACCACGGAGGCCAGCAAACGCCGTATCAGATACCGTCTCATCGGGTGGTTATCGCCCCGCTAATCCTGAAGTGAACGCGCATCGGCCTGCTTCCCAAATCCGACTAAGCGGACTCGGGAAGCAGACCGAAACGATCTTCTGTCCACAGAATCTACTGGGCAGGTTTGATCAAGTCCAGTGAGACAATATGCGTGCCGGCGGCATTCGCCCTCATCTCCCACGACTCAATAGAGTTCGGGTTCCAGACCAACGGCTCCGGAATCGCCGCAATGCCTGAGTTCAACCGCCAGTGACGGTAGTACTCGAGCAACTCGGTATTGTTCGCAATTCGTTGCGCCTTGTCCAGTTCACCCGCCGTCTTCAGGTAGTTCTCAAGCACGAATGGAATCTCCATCGCACAGCTGAAACCACCTCGTGACAACGTGGTAAACACGACACCCTTCGGGAAGTCCCATGGCACCGAGTCGCGAGCGTCTGTGCCTCCACAAGCGCTCAGGAACGGCTGGTTCTGGGATCGGTCAACAACTGTCGGACGCCAAACCGGGTAGCCGTGTCTCACCAAGCTGGTGCGGATACCCAAGCTGTCCCACATCGCGCCGACCGCGGCTTGAATCTCTCCAGCAGTACCCGTTGCACCACCGACATGCGGCGTCACATACATGTCGACTTGGAAACGGATGCCGCGAGAAGCTACCGGATAGCCAGCTTCATCTAGTATCCTCGCTGCTTCCTCCGGGTCATACTCGATATTCCACTTGTCATCCCACTCGGGAGACCTGATCGAGAAGGCGTTGACGTGTACTAACCAACCGAGGCCGTCGACGATTACGTCGTTGATCGTCTCCTTGTCGATCGCAATCGACATTGCAGTCCGCACCATCCGGGCGCGTTCCATGCTCTCGTCGTTGCCGTACTCACCGATCCAAGGGAACTGCTCGGTAGGTTGATAGCCAGTGCGTTCGACTTCCACCTGTTGCGGCTCGCCCACTGTTATATCGGGGCACGAAACCGAGCTCGCACCTTGCGAGCAGTTGTAGTCGTACTGCTCCCAGTAGTTGCCCGCGAAGAAGATACCTTCTTGAGCGGCCTTGCCGCTGTCAGACATCTTGAATCCCTCTTCCAGCAATCCACGGATCGCCTTCAGCGAGACGTCGGCGATGTCCGTCTGTCCATTACGTAGCATCGCGATCCGGGTCGACTCTTCCGGAACCTCGTTCACGTTCAAGAACGGCATGTACGCCGGCTGGATGTGGTGTTCAGGGTTTGACTCCAACCGCACGATGTTCTGCGGGATGAACTCCTTAAGCATGTATGGGCCGGTGCCGATGATGTTCTCGTTCGCCCACTCGCGACCGTTCTCATCGAACGCTGTCTTGCTAAATGTCCCGTTCGTCCCTGCGAAGGTGTTGAAGTAAGCCTGGTTCCAGACCACCGTGAACTGCTTGATCGGAATCTCGACCGTGTAGTCGTCGATCTTCACCATCGGCTCGAAAACCGCGGCATAGTCGCCTGACTGGTTGTGCACACTTTCAGGTGCAATCAGATCGTTAAAGCTCCACACTAAATCGTCCGCCGTCAACTCGCCCCAACCGCGATGGAACTGCACGCCTTCCTTCACCTTCACCGTGATCTTGCTCAGGTCTTCGGCCACGTTCCACGTCTCCGCCAACACAGGGTCGACGATGTTCGATCCGACTGGACCGCCGGGCTGGAAGAAACCTTCCGCAATGCTCCAAGGTCCGTCAGGCGCACCAGTGCTGTTCAAACCTGTCATCGTCAGACCGACGCGGTTCTGGACCGCCATCTCCGCAGTGTCAGCAGCGCTTTGAGGGGCCGGAGCCTCCATCATCGCCATCGCAATCGGAGTCGCCGTCGCAACTACGATCTTCTCAACCTCGACCTCTTTCTCGACCTCTTTCACCACCTCTACTTCCTTCTCCACAACCACTTCCACTTCCTTCTCAACCACGACGGTCTGCACCACGGTCTCACCTGCGACCTGTACCTCCCTTTCGACCACGACGGTCTGCACCACGGTTTCGCCCGCTACCTGGACCTCCTTCTCGACCACGACGGTCTGGATCACCGTTTCACCAGCGATCTGGACCTCCTTCTCTACAACCACGGTCTGGATCACCGTCTCGCCTGGCACCGCCTTCTCGACTACCACCGTTTGGACGACGGGTTCTCCAGGAACCTGCACCTGTTTCTCAACAACTACCGTCTGGATGACGGTTTCGGTACCGCCACAAGCGATAACCGCAACCAGCGCCGACGCGGCCAGCGCGCCCAAAATGACGATCACCGCCCGGTTCCTAATAAACCTAGCTTTAGGATTCATCTCGCAACCTCCTCGGTCAATGTCTGCCGGCCAATGGCGTCGCTAAGGCTGCGATCCCATGCATCAGAAGCAGCACCGACAACACCGACCTAACCAAGCAGAGAACAATCTTTCTTTGAGCTCAATCGCTCATTCGTCTCTAGCAGTCTACATCTGTTTCGTAATCCGCGCGTCCAAATCGTACGAAAATCGTCGTTACCTGAAAAACAATCGTTCATTACAGGCTAGAACCGCGCAGGCGCGCGCGAAAAACCTCCATCCGGGCACCTTGCGACCCATCCGCGCAAATCGATCGGACACGAGCAGCATTCGAACGCCACCAGAGGCCGAACCCTCGCCAATCCGATCGTTGCGAATCCCGCAAGTGTTGCACCAACCCCTGATATGACTTACAATAAGCGGTTACCGAGAAACGGAATCTCACCTGGAGACGGGCATCAGAGGGCCGATTTTCGGCAAGCATCTTGACAACTGAAGAGCGGAAAGAACAGACGTCAGTTCAAATAAGAGTTTGATCCTGGCTCAGGATGAACGCTGGCGGCGTGCCTAATGCATGCAAGTCGAACGAGGTCGGTCCTTCGGGGCCCAAACCTAGTGGCAGACGGCTGAGTAACGCGTGGGTGACCTGCCCCCGAGAACGGGATAACTGCGGGAAACTGCAGCTAATACCGTATACATTCCCGTGCTTCAAGGCGCGGGAAGAAATGATTTATCGCTCGGGGATGGGCCCGCGTCCTATCAGGTAGTTGGTGCGGTAAGAGCGCACCAAGCCGAAAACGGGTATCTGGTGTGAGAGCATGACCAGACAGAGGGGGACTGAGACACGGCCCCCACTCCTCCGGGAGGCAGCAGCAAGGGATCGTGCACAATGGGCGAAAGCCTGATGCCGCGACGCCGCGTGAGGGATGACGGCTTTCGAGTTGTAAACCTCTTTTCTCAGGGAAGAGAGAGGACGTCACCTGAGGAATAAGTCATGGCTAACTACGTGCCAGCAGCAGCGGTAATACGTAGGTGGCAAGCGTTGTCCGGAATTACTGGGCGTAAAGGGTCCGTAGGCGGTTTGGTAAGTCTTCTGTGAAAGCTCCAGGCTCAACTTGGAGTAGTCGGAAGAAACTGCTGAACTAGAGACTGTCAGAGGCAGGTGGAATTCCCGGTGTAGTGGTGAAATACGTAGATATCGGGAGGAACACCAGTGGCGAAAGCGGCCTGCTGGGGCAGTTCTGACGCTAAGGGACTAAAGCGTGGGGAGCGAACCGGATTAGATACCCGGGTAGTCCACGCCCTAAACGATGAATGCTAGGTCTTCGGGGTGTTAATTCCCTGTGGGCCGAAGGTAACCCATTAAGCATTTCGCCTGGGGACTACGGCCGCAAGGCTAAAACTCAAAGGAATTGACGGGTCCCCGCACAAGCAGCGGAGCGTGTGGTTTAATTCGATGATAAGCGAAGAACCTTACCTAGGCTTGACATGTTTGGTAGTACCGAACCGAAAGGGGAGGGACCCTCCGGGGAGCCTTACACAGGTGTTGCATGGCCGTCGTCAGCTCGTGCCGTGAGGTGTTGGGTTAAGTCCCGCAACGAGCGCAACCCCTATCGTCTGTTACTCTCTCTGACGAGACAGTCCTTAAACGGAAGGAAGGTGGGGATGACGTCAGGTCATCATGACCCTTACGCCTAGGGCTACACACACGCTACAATGGCCGGTACAGACGGTCGCGAAACCGTAAGGTTGAGCCAATCCGACAAAGCCGGTCTCAGTTGGGATTGAAGGCTGAAACTCGCCTTCATGAACGTGGAGTTGCTAGTAACCGCAGGTCAGCACACTGCGGTGAATACGTTCCCGGGGATTGTACACACTGCCCGTCAAGTCATGGAAGTTGGAGACACTTGAAGTCGCCGGGCCAACCCGCAAGGGAGGCAGGTGCCGAGGGTGGAGCCAATGACTGGGACTAAGTCGTAACAAGGTAGCTGTACCGGAAGGTGCGGCTGGATCACCTCCTTTCTAAGGAGTGCTAGCCCACT
>DAOUJE010000077.1:0-31322 GCA_034423055.1 Dehalococcoidia bacterium
GGGGGATGCCCGGCGTAGGATGTCATTCCGAGCGCCTCGCCCTGTCATTCCGAGCGTAGCCGAGGAATCTCTCGAGAGATGCTTCGACCATGCTCAGCATGACACCCCTCCACCCCCATCCGCATACCCCTGCGTTCTCGCTACTCTCCGCGCACGTCATGGCATACGGATGTTCGCGTGTTTGGTATGATCTAGGGCAAAGCTGGCTGACGGAAACTGTGGAACTGTTAATGGTGACTATCGAAGAAAGAGTGTCGCGCATCGAGGGTGGTTATGAGCATCTGGCGACCAAAGTCGATCTTGCGCATCTGGAAAGCCGCTTGATGATGAGATTGGGCGGGTTGATAGTCGTAGCCACCGGCATCATCGTAGCGGCAATGCGTTTCTGGCAATAGGGATAGGGAGCAATCGTGGGTTTCCCCTGCTTTGCGGAATGACGTTGGCTTTGCGGGTGCAGGTGCGGGTATGCTTGGTGTGATCCGGTCGCGCTTCGTTGTCGGCAATTGCATATCCCTGCGTTCGCTCTGCTCCGCGTCCCCTTTCGTCCCGAAAGGGGACGGTGTGGATAGTGAATAATCGCTGTTGATACTTAACCGCAATTTGGTGTAACTTAAATGCATACGATTCGGTTACCCTAGTCAAGTTGCAGGAGCGAACGCGTGAGCATAGCAGTGGTTACAGATAGCACCGCAGACATCCCTTCGGATCTGGTTGAGGAGCATGGGCTGACGACAGTTCCGGCGTTCGTGAGGTTTGGAGAGGAGGAGTTTCGGGACAAAGTTGACATCGCGACCGAGGATTTTTACTCGCGATTGGCTCGCGACAAGGATGTGTTCCCTACTACGTCCCAACCGTCGCCCGGGGATTTCAAGACGGTTTACGACGAGTTGCTTGCGGAGAACGACGAGATTGTTTCGATCCACATCTCGTCGGCACTAAGCGGGACGTATGCTTCGGCAGTCGGGGGCGCGGCGCAGGCCGATCCGTCTGGCGAACGCATTAAGCACATAGATTCTCGCAGCGCGTCGATGGCAACCGGCTTCATAGCGTTGACTGCGAAGCAGATCATAGATGATGGTGGAAGCGCGGATGATGCGGTTGCGGCGGCAAATGACATGGTGCCACGTGCGCAGTTCGCAGGTACGCCGGACACGCTCGAATACCTGAAGCGAGGCGGCAGGCTCAAGGGAGCGCAGGCCTTGGTGGCAGGCGTACTCCAGATACGCCCAGTGCTGGCGATCGTCGACGGCGAGGTTGAAGTTATCGCCAAGCCGCGATCCCACCGTCGGGCGATGGCGAAATTGATATCCACGGTTGTGGAAGACCACGCGCCGCTTACGAATCTAGCGGTGTTGCACACCGATCAATCGTCGCAAGACGAGGCGGAGGATGTTCTCGCCGATCTGCAAAGCTCGGTGAAACCTGGCGGTAGAAGTTTGCGTGCGACGATCGGTCCAGCGATCGGCGCCCATTTAGGAACGGGAACGATCGGGCTTGCAGTTTCTTGGTAAGTAAGGTTGCCGCCTGCCCAGTGCCAGAGGCCGTTTCCCTTGTTTCGGGCTAGGCCGGACTCGTTGAGGTAGAGGAGACCTTTGCGAAACCCTCCCCCTTGATGCCCAAGGGGGAATTGAAGGGGGTTTTAGACTTCGATCGGGCATCCCCTGCGAACTTCGCTACGCTGGTTCGCGTCCTTGTTGTCGGTCTTTTTGGGCTGCGCGAAAGGGACGGATTGTGGCAGTTTTACAAAGGTATCAGGTAGAGAGGATTCGGCGTACTATTTCGGTATGACTGATCCGATTGCTGAGCGCCAGATCACGATGCTTGTCAACGTGCTGAAATTGGAAGCCAAACGCGGCTTCAACAACAGCGCGGTTGTGGATGGAGGGCTGGATGCGATGTTGCGGAATCTGGGTCGGATTTCGGGTCGGATCCGCAACTTGACGCCGATGAACGGGCGACGGTACGCGATGCTTTCGCCGGAGGAGCGTAGGGCTTGGGCTACCGCGGCTTACCGAGGGTTGCATGGCAATCGTGGTCGAACGAACCGATCCGCAGAGGTCGTCGCCCGTCCCGATCCACCCGCCAAAGCCAAACGCCCCAAGGCGAAGAACTATCATCGCCCCGAGGCGGTCGCTAAACCTGCGGTTGGGTTGGAAGCCCCGGTTGCTTCATTACGGTTTTTGCACCGATCGGCAAGACAAGCCTTTGAGACGTTGGGATTGCAAACGCTACGCGACGTTTTGTGGCATTTTCCGTTGCGGATGATCGACTACACAAAGCAGTCGAACATCATCGATCTGGTTGCTGGAGAGGATGCGACGGTTGTGGGGGATGTTGTTAGCGCAGACGTTAATCGGTTTGGTGGACCCAAAGGGTCGGCGCGGGTGCGGATCAAGGACGGAACTGGAGCACTTTCGATAACGTGGTTCAACATGCCGTATATGGCGACGCGCTGGCAGAGCGGAGATCGGATCGTGGTGAGCGGCAAGGTGAGCGAGTATCAAGGCCGTCCAACGATGGAGAACCCCGAGTATGACGATGTCACGCGCGGAGGGCGCAATAATGAGCGGGGGTTTGTTCACGCGGGTGCGTTGGTGCCGGTTTATCCGTTGAGTGCGGGATTGAACCAGCGAACTGTTCGGAATGGTGTGATGCAGTGCTTGGACAAAGGATTGCGATTCATCGAAGAGCCGCTGGCGGATGATGTTATTGATAAGCATCGGTTGATGGGGCTGTCGCAGGCGATTGAGGTGATGCACCGGCCGTTAACGGATCGGCAACGGTGGAATGCGATCAGACGATTAGCATTCGACGAATTCCTCTACAACCAGATCGCGGCGATTCGGCGACGGACGCGGTGGCGGAATGCGGTTTCGGCTGTGCAGCTCATTCCAGATCGTGATTTGGTGGAGAAGTTCGTGTCGTCGCTGGGATTCGAGTTGACTTCGGATCAGTGTGAGAGCGTGGAGACGATCTTGTCGGACATCGGTTCCGGGTATCCAATGGCTCGGTTGTTGCAGGGCGAGGTCGGTAGCGGAAAGACCGTAGTTGCGATTGCGGCGATGTTGAGTGCGTCAGGTGCGAATGGGATGCAATCGGCGATGATGGCACCGACAGAGGTTTTGGCGGAACAGCACTTTATTGGGATGCTAGAGCAGTTGAGGTGTCAGCACGCTCTGAGTGTGCTCGGTCCGGTCTACGAATCATCGTTGTATCGCGTTGAGCGGCGCAATCGGAATCTGCGAGTTGGATTGTTAACTGGCAGTTTGACGCCGCGCGAGAAGCGGACGATGCATGAGATGTGTGTGGATGGTGAGGTGGATTTGGTTGTCGGTACTCACGCGTTGCTGTCGGAAGGAGTTGATTTCGAGAATCTGGCGATGGTTGTTGTGGACGAGCAGCAGCGGTTCGGGACGGAGCAGCGAGCAGTTTTGACGAGTAGATCGCCGCGTCCGCATATGCTGGCGATGTCGGCGACGCCGATTCCGCGGACGTTGCACATGACGATGTATGGGGAGATGGAGCTTTCGACGTTGCGAGTGATGCCACACGGGCGGAAAGATATCGAAACTCGCTGGGCGCAGACGCCGTTCGAGGTTGCGGAGGCGTATGCGACGATTCGGAGCGAGATCAGTGCGGGGCGGCAGGCGTTTGTGGTTTGTCCGCTGATTGATCCGTCGGAGAATGTCGGGGGTGCGTCGGCGGTTGAGGAGTACGAGCGGTTGAGGCGAGATGAATTCCCGGATTTGAACGTCGGATTGCTGCATGGGCGGATGAGTCTGGCGGAGAAGCAGACTGTGATGGAGTCGTTTAGGGAGCGTGAGATCGATGTTTTGGTTGCGACGCCAGTGATCGAAGTCGGCGTTGATATTCCGAATGCGACAGTGATGATGATCATGACGGCGGAACACTTTGGGATGTCGCAGTTGCATCAGATCCGCGGGCGCGTCGGGCGTGGCGAGCACAAGGGTACGTGTATTCTCGTCTCCGATGCGGAAACGGAGGTTGCGGAGGCGCGGTTGCGGGCGGTGGTAGAGAACTTGGACGGCTTCGAACTGGCTCAGAAGGATTTGGAGATCCGTGGTCCGGGCAGGAATCTAGCGGAGGTTCAGAGCGGTTGGAGCGGATGGCGCTTCGCGCGGTTCGATGATTTGGAGTTGTTAGGAAAGGCGCGGAGTGTTGCCGAACGGATTTTGGAGGAGGATTTTGATTTGAGGGAGCCAGAGCATCGTGCGCTTCGGCGCGAGGCAGTGCGGATGATTGGGCGCGCGGTTTCTAGGTTTTCGTAGCTAACCTTGCGCGGCAATGGGGATCACCGGCAAGACGATGTGCGATGGGTGGCTGGTGTTGAGGTGGATGGTGTTTTTGGCTGGATGGCTGTGAGTGTGCCGCCCCATCGGCTCTCCGGTGTTGGGATTGATGTCGAACCGAGGGAAGTTGCTGCTTGAGATGTCGACTCGGATGCGGTGTCCAGCTTTGAAGAGGTTGCTGGTCGGGGTCAGTTCAATCGTGATGGGGTAGATCTCGCCGGGCGTCATCATCTCGGGGTCGGTCCATGAGCTGCGGTATCGAGTCCGGAGGATGGAGTCGCACAGATTCATGTGGTAGCCGTCTGGGTAGTCATCGCTCGGCGGGTAGATGTCCAAGAGCTTGGCGGAGAAGTCGGTGTCAATAGCTGAAGACGAAACCCAAAGTTTGACTTCGATCGGACCCGTGATTTCGACGTCATCGGTCAGCGGCTCTGTCTCAAAGGTGATGACATCCGGCCTGTCGCACAGTAATCCGTATGGCTCAGAGCAGGCCATCAATCCCGGTTGCTCGCGTTGATGCATCGGCCCGGGAGTTACCAAAGAGTATGAGTGAGCAAGGATAGTATCGGCTTGTTCGCCCGGAGGGGGAGCTTCGTCGAAAGTGGGGCCTCCCTCTTCGGGTTTGTCAATAGCACTGAAACCGGCAACGTTGCCGCCCAACGTCGGAACGGGATTATCTGGGTTAAAGGTGTAGGTTATTGACGCGTTGACCGCATCTGGTATGTCGGCGGTCAGGCTTCCATCAGAGTGGAAGTAAAACTCCGATGTTTCCGCCCGTGCCAGCGGCCATTCCTGCTCTTCCCGCCAATATCCACCATGGTTGAGACGGCCATCAGCGTTCTTCGTGCCGTCACCGCCGCCCATCACGAAGAGAAGGATCGAAGGATCATCGTCGACACCGTTCTCCTTGTCTTTGAGCCAGCGATCGAACCATCTTCGACGTATGGGGTTGAACTTCGACATTCCCCACTGCGCGTCGGGACCAAAGTCGACATCGCCCTCGTGGGTTGCATCGGTGCGTTGTGTGCCGTGCGCCCAAGGACCGAAGACCATGTGGGTCAGGCTCTTGTTGCGCCGAGTCAGATCGACGAACAGATCGGCTGTCCCACCGGCGAACGGGTCCCACCAACCACCTGTGAGTATGACAGGGATGTCGGCATGGCGATCGAGGTATGGGGTTTGATCGTTGTTTTCGTTGGCCCACCACTCGTCGTAGTCGCCTGCGGTGTAGTAGTTGAAGAGGGTTTCTTCGAGGCTTGGCGCATGGGCGAGAGCGGTTTCGCCACGTTTCCAAGGGGTGTTGGAAAGGAATTCGCGTATGTTCTGGAACGTCTTGGCTACCGCGATGACCCCTTCGGGGTTGTCGCGCAACTCGTGCGAATCGAGTGCGTGATTATGGATCGCCGCCGCCATGTGGAAGCACATCGCGCCACCCTCACGCGCCTCATGAGCGTAGATGTTGGTAGGTGCTTGCTCCACCCACTGGGCGACTAGATGTGGCGGACGATGGAGCGCCATCACGGTCTGCACGATCCCGCGATGGGAGCTTCCGATTGTGCCAACCTTCCCGTTGGACCAAGGTTGCCGCGCGATCCACTCGACTGTGTCGAATCCGTCTTCACCTTCCCAAGGATTGCAGGTGTGATAGTACCGCCCATCGCCCTCGGACCGGAACCGAGAACGGAGGTCTTGGTTGACGAACACGTACCCTTGGCGCGGGTAGTAATCGCGGACCGTGTCCCACTCCGATTTGGACTTGTCGTACGAAGTCCGAACGAGAAGCACGGGGGCAGGATCAGTTAAGCGTTCTCCATCTCCATCGACCGGAAAATGGACATCCGCGGCGAGACGAACCCCGTCGCGCATGGGGATCATTACTTCATCGTAGTGAGTGTAGGGGTTGAATTCTGAGGCGGTCATAGGGAGCTATCCGTAAGATGGGCTTCGCTAACCTACGATACCATCGCCGAGTAATTTGCATGGATGGACAGGATGGGCAGGATTTGGGCTGTTGGTCGATGCGGGTTGTTAGGTGATAAGGAGGTTTGCGCTTGCTCGCGTCCTCTTCGCTTTGCGAAAGGGGCGGGTTGGTGTTCAGTTGCCGCTGGCTTTGTCGGTTTTGATGCGACAGGTAGACGGACTGATCGAGGAGAGGGATTGCCATTAACGGTCAGGCAATCTAGAATCCGTGATGCTTGGGTGGACATGGAGGCGTTCACAAGGGAGAGAAATTCGCACATGCCCTGTCCGGATTGTTCTGAAAATAGAGACTACGAGCGCGTTGAGCTGGTGTGGCCGGGGAAGAATCGGCCGGTCGAGCGAGTGTCGTTGCCGTTTCAGACGATCGAGCGTGTGAACGACGTTCGGCGGTCGCGTGACGCGCAGGCGGAATTGGCAGTTGCTGGAGGGGTCTCGCGTGCGCGCGAGAACTTCGATCAGAGAGAGAGAGAGAGAGAGAGAGAGAGAGAGAGAGAGAGATTCAAACGATTCGCGCGTAAGTTCTAATCAATCCAATAACGGCTTCGATTTAGAAACGGGTCGTACGGATCTCCCTGAATGGTGGCCGCCGGGGTGGCGTAACCGTCTGATTTGGGGCGACAACAAGTTGGTGTTGTCATCGTTGCTGGAGGAGTTTGCGGGGAAGGTGGATTTGATCTACATTGATCCGCCGTTTGCTACGGGGGCGGATTTTTCGTACAAAACGCAAGTCGGCGACGAGGATGTGGAGAAGCTGCCGAGCATGTTGGAGGAAGTGGCTTACAGGGACATGTGGTTCGACGGTATGACGTCGTACATCGCTTGGTTCGCACCCTTCTTTTCTCAAATGAGTCAGCTTTTGAAACCTAATGGTTCGTTTTATTTACATTGCGACCCGACAGCGAGTCATTATTTGAAATTGCTTGCTGACGAAGAATTTGGACGAAACAATTTCCGAAACGAAATTACATGGAAAAGACGCACTGAAAGCCATAATCGGGCGATTTCTCAAATGGGAAGAATACATGATGTTATCATGTATTATGGCAAATCATCGCAATCAGAATATAGAATTCAATACATGCCCTACGACAGCGATTATATCGCCCAGCACTACAAATTTAAGGACAGTCGGGGGCTATATGCAACGTTTCCGTGCACCAATGAAATGGGTGGAAACCGTCCGTATGAATTCAAGGGTATTACAAGAGCTTGGAGATTCGGCGAACAGACGATGCGCGATATGTACGAGGATGATAGATTAGTCCAATTGCGACCAGGATCTCCTTTCAGGTATAAGAAATACCTAGATGAAGCGGAAGGAGTTAAGTTACAGGATATTTGGGATGACATTCCCGCTCCTAGGGGGCGAAACGCTGTCGGATACCCGACGCAAAAACCGCTTGATTTAGTGGAACGTGTCATACGGTCGAGTTCAGACGAAGGTGGTCTGGTGCTCGACTGTTTTATCGGTTCTGGAACCACGGCTATAGCCGCAGAGAATCTACAACGTCGTTGGATTGGTGTCGACATAGGACGTTTTGCGGTTCAGACTACTCGGAAGCGGTTGTTGGATATACCGGGTTGCCGTCCGTTCGAAATACAGAACTTGGGTCGGTATGAGCGTTCTTATTGGCAGGGGGTCGACTCGACAGGTGGCAACAACACTACGGTCATCCAATACATAGACTTCATCCTCGACCTCTACAAGGCTCGCCCTATTCCCGATCAGTTTCGGCAGTTGCATGGTATTCGCGAGGGTGTAGCCGTGCATGTCGGCGGGACGGATTCGCCGGTGTCGGCGGATGAGTTGAGGGCTACGGTTGACGAGTGCGTGACTAACGGGTTTGTTGCAGTGGATGTTTTGGGCTGGGAATGGGAGATGGGTCTGAATCCGGCGTTGCGGGATGAGTTGATGAGTGCGATGGGGGTCAAGATCAGGTTAATGAACATCCCGCGAGAGATTCTCGATCAGCGGAACATTGACGCGGGGGATGTGAATTTCTTCGAGTTGTCAATCGCAGATGCGCGGGTTTCGTCGCCCTACAGGTTGGCAGTGCAAGTTGAGTTGACGGAGTTTATTCCGGCGGTCGACGAGTATATGCAACAGCGTCTCTCGTCGGTGCCGACGGAATGGTCGGATTGGATCGATTACTGGTCGGTGGATTTCGAGTATGACGGTGAGGTTTTTGTGAATCAGTGGCAGTCGTATCGGACGCGTCAGGACAGATCATTGAATTTGGTTTCGGACCCACATGAATATGAGGAATCGGGGCTGAAGTCGATCGTAGTGAAGGTTATCGACATATTCGGTAACGACACGACGGTCGAGTTGGAGTATGTGGCAGGTGATGTGTCGTGAGCACTCCACGATTGTTACCGGCGTATCGGATTCCGGAGAGACAACAAGAAGAGTCGCGCGCGGTGCTGGTACCGGGCATCCGCGAAGCGGTGCATCGTTGGCGTCGGGATGGGTATCAAGGAGTGACGTCGACGACGCGGTCGTTGTTGACTCATTGGTTTCATTCCGACCATGAAGTTGGGGAAACGGGTGAACCGTGGCTTTACTACTACTGCCAGCAGGAGGCTTTGGAGACGACGGTTTATCTGTTTGAGGTTTTGAAGAAGCGCAACTTTTATGAACTGGCGCAGGAGTTCGCCACGGATTCGAGTCATCAGTTGAGTTTCGATCCGCGTGAGGATCGTTGGGTTCGATATGCGTACAAGATGGCTACGGGCTCGGGCAAGACGAAGGTGATGTCGTTGCTGATCGCGTGGTCGTACTTCAACGCGTTGCGGGAGAGTGCTGAGATTGCGTCGGATTACTCGAAAACGTTTCTGGTGTTGGCGCCAAATGTGATCGTTTATGAGCGGTTGAAGCAAGACTTCGGGGACGACGGGAAGATATTCCGTGAGGATCCGGTGATACCGCCGGAGTGGCGCGACGATTGGCAGGTTGAAATCGTGACGCGGGACGACCCGTCTGATTCGGTGGTTCGAGACGGGGTGTTGTTTTTGACGAACGTGCAGCAGATGTATGATCGGTCAACTTCAAGGCGTACTAGAGAGCCGCAGCGGTTACGGGATGTGATAGGGGAGCCGGTGGTTGATGCTGACATTTCGGCGGGACGGATGATTCGGCAAGCGTTAGAGAATCGGCGAGATTTGATGGTGATGAACGACGAAGGGCATCACGTTCATGATCGTTCGCTGAGATGGTGGGAATCGATAGAAGATTTGGACGCGAGTCTGCGTAATCGGACAGGTCGTGGATTGCGTGGTCAAATGGATTTTTCGGCGACGCCCAAACACAGCGACGGCAGGTTGTTCAATCATGTGATCGTGGATTATCCGATCGCACAAGCGATCAGTGACGGGGTGGTGAAACGTCCGCATCTGGTGATGTTGGAGGGGGCGACCGAATATGAATCGGATGATGCTTCGGCGCGTTATCGAGACAAACTGATAGCCGGAATAGATCGTTGGCGTGAGTTGAGAGAACGGATGGAGGATGTTGATCGCGAACCGTTGCTGTTTGTGATGACTGAGGATACGAAGTCTGCGGACGAGATTGTGGACTGGTTGACGAGCGGGGGTGGTTTTGACCCTAACGAGGTTTTGTTGATTCACACGAATGCACGCGGGGAGATGTTGAATGAAACGCAGTCTGCCTCTCGGCAGCGTGAGATTGCGTCGTTGCGCGAAGCTGCTCGTGATGTGGATTCGGAACGCAGTCCATATCGTGTGATCGTGTCGGTATTGATGTTGCGTGAAGGTTGGGACGTCCGAAATGTTTGCGTGATAGTGCCATTGAGGCCGTATACAGCGGCGTCGAATATTCTGCCGGAGCAAACCCTGGGCCGCGGATTGCGTCGAATGTTTCCACTGAGTTCTGGCGACGAGCGTGAAGAGTTGCTGGTAATAGAGCACGAGCAGTTCCAGGATTTTTGGGATCGGGAGATTGAAGAAGAGGGCATGTCGGTGAGGATGACCCCTGATAGGGACTTCCGACAAAGTGCGATAACAGTTGTTGTGGATCAGGACAAAGTTCCGGATTTCGACATTGAGATACCTAGATTGTCGCCGCGATTAGTTCACAAGGTGCCTGATTTGGCGGCTCTGGACGTGGAATCGTTGCCAGTGTTTCGTATCGAGGTTTCAATGGATGGTATTGCGGATGCGCCGATACCGTTTGAGACGCGGGCGATCGACAATTGGGAGTTGGTGGATCGTGGTGAGATCGAGCGCGAGTTTCCAATGAACGAGATCGGTTACCTCAACTACATGAGTCGATTGATCTTGCGGGAGTGCAGGCTCGGTAATCTGTCAAACACGTTTGTGCAGTTGGCGCCAAAGTTGAAGCGTTACGTGGAAGATGTCTTGTTTTCAGGACAAGCGTCGATGTCCGATATGGGCGTGTTGTATCGGTTGAACGATGCGAGCGTGAAGAATTGGCTTTTCAGCGCCTTCGTCGAGGCGATCAACGCTCTGTCGGTTGAAGAGCGTGAAGTAAGCGATCAGCGGGACCCAATTCTGGTATCGCAGACTCCCTCGTATCTGGTGAGGCGTGATGTTTATCGGGATCCGAGAAAAAGCGTATTCAACAACGTTCCTGGCGACAGCGACCTTGAGTTGGCGTTTGCGCGGTGGTTGGATAGTCGCGCAGTAGATGTTGCGGCGTTTGCTAAGAATGAGGCAAAAGTCGGATTTAACGTGAACTACATCGGTGATACCGGTGGGATACGCAAGTACTTGCCGGATTTTGTGATACGCACTTCGTCTGGTGTGATGTATGTGGTTGAGACGAAGGGATTGGAAACGGTGGAAGTTCCGCGCAAAGATGCGCGAATGCGTCAATGGTGCAAGACGGCTTCGGAGCTGACGGGTGAAGACTGGCGTTACGTGAAGGTGATGGAGCAGGTGTTCGGTAACGGCGGGAATTGGGGATCTTTGGAACAACTTGCAAAGGGATCGGTTAGATTTCAGGCGTGACTCGCGCCCCCTTTGTCCCCCGTATCGGGGTACGGGGCAGGCCCCGGACATTTCCCCCGCAAGGGGGGAAACCCGAATCAGATCGGGACTTGTGATGTCATCTTTCCCTTGATCGGGACAAGGGTGACTCACAGGACACGAATCAGCTAGTAAACGCCAGCATGCGCTCTACAAACTGGCGCGTCAGATGGCGATGCTCTTGAAAACGCTCGGTGTCCAGAAAGCCGTGATAGAAATTGGCGTGCAACATCTCGGCGGACGTGAATAGCGGTCGCAAGGACGGGTCTTCGTAATCCTCTCCGATCATCTCGACTGCGTCGATAGTCGCCTTGTGTCCAGACGGGGCGATCCCGCGCCGTCGCATCTCCGCCAGCACAACATGAGACGCGGCACCCCAGAGTTTCTCGGACGCTTGCAACAGATCGCCCTGCTCAAACTCATAATCGGCATCAATCAAGAATCGACGGGCAGTCTCTATGTGTTCGGAGGTGATCATGATGCGCGTCGACGTTGAAATGTTATGCGTTTAGTTTAACTTTCGACGATATCCCCTACAATCGCGCCCAACGGCATGTTTCCATAACTTCCATGAAAGACTACGACTAGATTTAAGAGTCGCTCCCCGTTGCCCCGCCCCTCTGGATTCCGGCTTTCGCCGGAATGACGGTAGTTGTGATTACCCCAATATCTCACGCAACCGCCGAGAAATCTCCGCGATTTCTTCGTCTTCCAACAGCCTCACGTCGATGCGGACGATTTGTGGGTCTCTCGCGTGGCCCACAACTGCGATCGCAGGATCACCGTCGCGGAGCTCACCGATGAGCCATTCGGCATCCTTGCCTGTGCTGGGGTCGACCTTGACGTGCACGTTTGGCATCGGACGGTTGTCTTCATCAGGGAACTCGATGTAGGAATCGGACATCTTAGGGAGTCCGGTGAGGCTGTTGTGAAGCATCCCTGTTTTACGGTGGTGCTCCGTCAACCGCTCCTCATCGTCTTGCTGCACCCACCAGATGAATGAGGCGATCTGGCCAACGACCTCTTCTTTCGACACTTTCGCCACCCGGCCAATGCCGTGGGAAGGTGCGGACTGCATCGCTATGGAGTCGATGATGTCTTGGCTGCCGGCTATGATTCCCGATCCTTGCGGTCCTTGGATTCCTTTACCGCCACTGAAGCAGACCACGTCGGCACCGATGTCGATGAAGCGGTAGAGGTTTTCGCGCGGCGGAAGGCAGTTCGATGCGTCGATGATTACGCGTGCGCCGTGAGCGTGCGCGATGTCCATGACGTCTTCCAAGGCGATGTCTTCGGGGGGAGCGTATCCGACCCAGTAGACCATCTTGGCGTCGGGGTTGTCTATGAAGGCCTGTTCGTACTCGTCGGTAGTGACGATTTTTGTGGGCCGATCTTCGGGATCCGGCTCACCGATTTCGACGAACTTCACACCGGCGGTTTTGACGGCCATCGCGTAGCCGTGGTTTACGTACTCTTCGCCTTTGTAGTTCTTGGCTCGGGCGAACCGTTTGGCGATGCACGGGACCTGACCGCCTTGGACATACGGGAGTTGCTCGATCAACGCCTCGTCGGTTCCAGTGATGATGGCAGCGGCGGACACCATGAGACCGGCGGCGCAACCGGAGACGATGTAACCATCGTCGGCATGGGTCACTTCGGCGATGATACGGCCAGTGGCTTTTTGAAGTTCTCGGAGATCGACGAAGTTCTCGGCTGCGGTCCGCATCGCCGTCAACGTCGTCTCCGGGATCAGAGTCCCGCCCATGTTGGTGTGGTGGCAAGTCGCGTTGATGAATTTTCGGATGCCTAACGCAGCATAAGGATCTTGTTCGAGTTGGTCTAGGGTCGGAAGTGTCATGGCTTGTCACTCAAGGTCGGATTTCACTGCCGCATAGGTTACATGGTTTTGGGATACGCTGGCGTTGAATTTCGCTTTGCGTCCTCACGAGACGTATGGGGTGTCTATACTGAATCAATCGGTTTGGCTAGGGTTTGTAGCCCTGCAAATCTAGGCAACAGAAAGGATTGAGTTCAAGGTTGTCGGGCCAGTTCGTACATCTTCACAATCACTCCGAATATTCGCTTCTTGACGGCTACGGTCACGTCGATGACATGGTGAAACGAGCGGTCGAGTTGGGTCAGCCGGCGATGGCGTTGACAGACCATGGGAACATGTACGCGGCGATCGATTTCTACAAGGCGGCGAAATCAGCGGGTATCAAACCGATCATCGGGATGGAGGGGTATGTTGCGTTCGGATCGAGACATGAGCGGACGGCGGCGGAAGGGGCTGGCGGAGGGTCGCAACCGCACATCACGTTGCTTGCGGAGGATCTGACTGGCTATCGCAACCTGTTGCAACTTGCGACCAAGGCGCATCTTGAGGGTTTTTACTACCGGCCTCGGGTTGATCGGGATTTGTTGGCTGAATATTCCGAGGGTGTAGTTGTGCTCTCGGGATGTCTTTCTGGCGAGTTGGCGCGGGACGTGTTGCGGATGAATGGTGATTTGACGGCGGCGCGGGAGACTGCGGGTTGGTATCGGGAAGTTTTCGGCGATCGCTACTACTTAGAGTTGATGCATCACGAGAATGTGCCGGGGCAAGATGTGGTTAACCGGGCAGTTTCCGAACTGTCAGCGGAGATGGGCATTGACCTGGTAGTGACGAATGACTGTCACTACGTGTATCCGGAGGATGCGCCGCATCAGGACACGCTGACTTGCATCGTTACATCGAGCAAGTTGGCGGACGAACGACGGTTGCGGATGGAGGATGACAGCTACTACGTGAAGTCGGCTGCAGAGATGGCGGCGGTTTTCCCAGAGCATCCGCAAGCTCTTCGCAACACTTTAGCGATTGCGGAGCGGTGCACGTTGGAGCTTTCACAGCGGCGCACGAAGCTCCCGCAGTACCCGACGCCGGACGGGTTGTCATCAGCACAGTATTTGCGGAAGATTTGCTATGAAGGTGCGATGGATAGGTTCGGGGAGATATCCGAGGAGGTGAAGGAGCGGCTCGAAAAAGAGCTTTACATCATTGAGACGACGGATTTTGCGGATTATTTTTTGGTGGTCTGGGACATCTTCAGATTCGTCAAGCAGCAAGGGATACTATCGACGGTTCGTGGTTCTGCGGCTTCGAGCTTGGTGCTGTACTGTTTGCAGGTCACGGACTTCGATCCTCTGCCCTATGGGTTGTTCTTCGAGCGGTTCTTGAATGTCGAGCGTCGGGAGATGCCGGACATTGACATGGAGTTCGCGGACGATCGTCGTGGCGAAGTTATCCAGTATTGCTTGGAGCGATATGGACCGGGGCGAGTTGCTCAGATCACGACGTTCGGGACGATGAAGGCCCGGGCGGCGATCCGGGATGCGGCGCGAGTGATGGAGGACGGCCCAACCGACAATTCCCAGATAAACGAAGCAAGCAACCAGCTCGTCCGCGCCGTGGCAAACTACTCTCCAGTGTCCAATGACGATGAGGGGGACGCTCCCCCGCGTGAGTTCAATCTGCGAACTGCCAAGGAACAGAGCGTTGAGCTCCAGCAGCTGATTCGCCAAAACCAAGTCGCGGCCGAGATACTCGACAAGGCGATGGGTGTTGAGGGACGGGTGCGCAACGTGAGCACTCATGCTGCTGGAGTTGTGATTTCTGACGATCCGCTTGTGAAGTACACGGCTTTGCAGCGTCCACAGAAAGGTAACGACACAGGTCTTGCTGCAACCCAGTACTCGATGTATCCGATTGAGTTCGCCGGGCTGTTGAAGTGGGACTTCCTCGGACTCACCAACTTGGCGGCGTTGGATCGTTGTTTGAGGATCATTGCTGAGCATCGTGGCGAAGAAATCAATCTCTACGACGAGGAACAGGTTCCGCTGGATGATGAGGCGACGTTCAAACTGATGGCTGATGGTGATACTTTCGGGTCGTTCCAGCTTGAGAGTTCGGGCATGACGCGGTACATCAAAGAGCTCAAGCCGACTTCCATCGACGATATAGCAGCGATGATCGCGCTTTACCGTCCAGGTCCTATGCAACATATCGATCGCCTGATCGCCTGTAAGCATGGTCGACAGCCGATCGAGTATCCGCATCCGAGCATCGCGCATCTTCTGGACACCACTTATGGCGTGATCGTGTATCAGGACCAGGTGATGTTGACGGCGCAGGACTTCGCCGGGTACACGCTCGGAGAGGCAGACATTTTGCGCAAGGCGATGGGCAAGAAGGTGCCAGCAATCATGCGCGAGGAGGAACGTAAGTTCGTCGAGGGCGCGGTTAAGAAGGGACACACGGAGCAGGAAGGTCGCGACCTGTTCACTTACATCCTGCCGTTCGCAGGCTACGGCTTCAACAAGGCGCACGCGGTTTCGTATGCGTACATCACTTACTGGACCACCTATTTCAAGGCGAACTACCCGTTGGAGTATTTCGTCGCTATGCTGGATTCGTTTGCCGGTGCGCCTGAGCGAGTGCAGAGATGTATCGCAGAGGCCAAGAAACGCGGCATCGAGGTGTTGCCGCCTGATGTGAACGTTTCAAAGACATCTTTCACCGTGGATGATAACGTCGGTGAGCGAGGCGGGATTCGCTACGGACTGGCATCTATACGGGGTATCGGTCCGGCTACGGTCGCGGATATAGTCGAGCTTCGGGACGGTGACGGGAAGGGGCCGTTCGCGGATGTAGCCGATTTCTGCGACCGGTTGGCTGAGGCGGCACCGCCGGAATCTTCGCTGCGATTGTTGATCAGGGCTGGAGCGTTCGATTCAATGGCGCCCCGCGAGCAACTATTAGAGCATGCTGCCAATCTTGCGACGCACATGCGGAAGACTGGCGCGGCGCGCTCGTCGGGGCAGCATTCGATGTTCGGAGGTGCGGACTCCAGCGAGTCGTTCATCGGAATCGAGTTCGATCCGCCGCAGGAAAACGGCGGAGTGGACATCAAGACGCTGAGGGAATGGGAGAAGGAGCTGTTCGGGTTGGTCATTACCGAAAGCCAAGAGGAAGCCGAGAAACGGGCGGCGATTGAGCATGAAGGATCGGATTTCATCAAACAGACGAGCGATGAAAGATTGTCCAGAGAAGGCTCTCGAGTGAAGGTTGTTGGGAAGATAGTTTCGATTGATCGCCGGACGACACGCAACGGCGACCCGTTCTTGACGGCTAAGATGTCGTTGCTCGACGACGAGATCGAGTTGACGGTGTGGTCGAACGTGCTCGAGCGAACGCTTGGGATTTGGCATGAAGATGTTTACGCAGAGGTTAGAGGTTCGGTTCGCGTGTTCAACAACTCGACGGGTGTGGCGGTGAGCAGTGCCGTCGCTTACATTCCGACTCGGATCGGCGATTCGAGGCTTGGCGTTAACGGGTCTGCGAACGGCTCAGCGAATGGTGTTAGTGGCAACGGTTCGCGCGCCGCGACGTATCATGGAGCGATCAGTCGTATGAACGGAGAGACTATGGGACCAACCAACGGCACATCATCTGACGAGCCCGCGGTAACGCTGTCGTTCAAGTGTGAGGAAGAGGCTACGCCTTCCCGTGAGACCATTCATGAGGTATTGCTTGCGCTGGGCGAACACAAGGGCAACGGCAGGGTTTTGGCGAAACTGTCTATTGATGGCAAGACAGTTTCGATGGACTTTCCGTTCTTCAACGTTGAGCCGTCACAGCAGTTGCGCTCGGATTTGACCTCGATTCTCGGCGAAGAGAACGTCAAGATGAGCGTCGATGCCGTGAACTGAAATGCGAGAGCGTTGGGTCGAATTCGCGACTGCTCCGGACCAGTTGATCGCAGAGACGTGGGCGGGGCTGGTTCGCAACGAGGGCTGTCCGTGCACAGTGAAATCAGACGGGATCCCGTTTCTTGGGGTCTCGGCGTTGCCAGTTCGATTGATGGCGCCTGAGGAGCGGGTTGCGGAGGCTCGGGATATCTTGGCTCGTTACGTGGATGGGGCCGTTGATGAGGGTTGAGGTTGTGTTGGTTGGGATGGGGTGATATGTGACCGTGTTGTATGGAATTCAGTTTGAGAATCATGTAAATTGAAAGTGCTACTTGCAAATTACATCAAAAATCAAGTTATTTGCTATGCAAATTGAAAGTAATACTTTCAAATTACAAGAGTTTTGGATACAATATGCCTCATGATCGAGCGCGACATCACTCCTCATCTCGTTTCGTTGTTCGAGCAGTATCCGTTCGTGACGGTTACTGGCCCGCGTCAATCGGGCAAGACGACGCTGTGCCGTGTGGCGTTTCCAAACCTCGACTACGTGAACTTGGAGGCTCCTGACGCGCGTGAGTTTGCGGAATCCGACCCTCGGTCGTTTCTAGCGCAGTTCGGCGACGGTGCGATCATTGACGAGATTCAACGCGTTCCCGAGTTGCTGTCGTATCTGCAGGTGATCGGAGATGAAGCGGGTCGGAACGGCCTGTTCGTCCTGACCGGCAGCGAACAGTTCGTGTTGTCTGCGGCGATCAGCCAATCGCTTGCCGGCCGGACCGCTTTGCTGCGGTTGTTGCCGTTTTCGTTGACCGAGAGGCGACGCGCGGGAGCGAGCAACACGATCGAAGACATTCTCCATGCCGGGTTTTACCCTCGCATCCATGATCAGGGGCTCGATCCTGTGCAAGCGCTAGGGGATTATTTCGAGACGTATGTAGAACGGGATGTTCGTCAATTGAGCGAGATACGAAATCTTTCGAGTTTTCGTCGTTTCGTGCGCCTGTGCGCCGGGCGTATCGGTCAACTGTTGAATCTCTCGTCACTGGGATCGGATGCTGGTGTTTCACACACGACGGCTCGACAGTGGTTGAACGTGTTGGAGACGAGTTACATCGTTTTTCAGCTACAGCCATATCACGCGAACATTCGGAAGCGGTTGGTCAGGTCGCCGAAGCTGTATTTCTACGATGTCGGTTTGGCCAGTTACTTGATGGGTATCGAACATGCTGGTCAGATCGCGACGCATCCGTTGCGTGGATTTTTGTTTGAAAACGCGGTGGTAGCCGAGACGTTGAAGCATCGCTTCAATCGTGGGCGTCAAGCTAACGTGTCTTTCTATAGAGACGCTCAGGGTTTGGAGTGCGACTTGTTGTATGAGACCGGATATGGTTACGGTGCGATTGAGATCAAGTCGGGCGCGACGGTTTCGCCGGACTATTTCGTGGGGCTGAATCGCGTTGCGGATCTGGTGCCGAAGGTGAGCGCCAAGGCGGTCGTGTATGGAGGTGCACGCGGTCAAAAGAGAAGCGATGCAGAGGTTACGACGATGAACGGGTTACCCAGGTTGTTGAGCAGGTTTGATTCGGGTGATTCAGCGTGATCGGTGTACCAATCAGCTTTGAATTTCGTGCAAATTGAAAGTTGAGCTTTCAGATTGCATATTTTTCGACGCTGGAGAATCAGTGCTTACGGCACCACTTGCGGAGGCTGGTGGGTGTGTCCACTGGCGGGTTCTGGTGGCGGCCCCATTCGACGAATGAGACTTCGGCGATGTAGACATCGCCGTGGGAGTCGACTGCTACTGAGTGGGGCCAAAGGAACTGGTCGGGGCCTTGTCCGAAATGAGGGTTGCCGAAGCGGTCGATCATGTTTCCTTCCCAGTCGAAGATGCTGACGCGGTTTCCGATGTTGGCAACGCCGCGTTGGACTGGTGCGGGGCCTTGCTCGCCGATGTAGACGGTGGCATCGGGGCCTTTGCCGGTGACTTCGATGCCGCAGGCTTTGTGTGCTGGCCATTGGCGGACGAATTCGCCTTCGGTAGTGAAGACTTCGACGCGGTGGCTTTCGCGGTCGCAGACGATTACGAGGTCGTCGTCGAGGATGGCGATGTTGTGGGGAAGGTTGAACTTTCCGTCGTCGGTTCCAGATTCTCCCCATGAGAGGATGTGGTTGCCTTGGGCATCCATGCGATGGACGCGGGAGTTGCCGTATCCGTCGGAGATGAATACGTCGCCGGTGACGGGGTTTACTGCGGCATCGGTTGGGCGGTTGAACATCTTGCCGCTCTCGCGAGGGACTTCTTCGCCGGTGCCGATGGTCAGGAGGTGTTCGCCTGAAGTAGTGTATTTGTGTATTCTGTTTCCGACGTCGTCGACGAGCCAAAGGTTGTCTTCGTGGTCGGTGGAGATGCCGTGTGCGCGCATGAACCAGCCGTCCCAGAACTGGAGGCGGTTGCCGTAGGGGTCTTCGGTGATGCGAACGGAGCCTTGTGGGTCGTCGTTGCCCCACATGTCGATGAGGTTTCCGTCGGGATCGAAGACGAGGATGGGGACGTTGCCGCGGTTGAAGACGTATACGTTGTTTTTGGAGTCGACGGTTACGGCGGTGGCTTCTCGGAGCCATATTCCGTGGGGGATTTTTGCCCATCCGGGGACGGGTTCGTAGTTAGTGACGTGGTCGTTTGGGAGCGACAAGGGTAGGCGTCTCCGTGGGAGCGAGCGGTTTATGCGGTGCTAGAATTATGCACCATCTCAAACGGAATCGACGCTTTGCGCGAGGGGGAATTGCGACATGCTGGCTGATTTGACGGGACGAACTGCTTTGGTTACTGGCGGTGGTCAGGGTTTGGGTTTGGGGATTGTGGAGCGTATGGCGGGTCAGGGTGCGAGCATCATCATCGCGGACCTGAATGACGAAAACGCTGCTGCTGCGGTTGCGAGGGTTGAGGAGCTGGGTTGCAATGGGTATGCGGTGCATATGGATGTGACGGATCAGCAGAGCATCTCGGAGGGTGTTTCGCTGGCTTATGATGCGGCGGGTCGGATCGATATTTTGGCGAATAATGCTGGTGTTTCGGGTGCTCCGGGTTCGACTGGCGTGGAGTGGCGTGATGTTGACTGGGAGTTCACTTGGAGGGTGAATGTGAAGGGTTTGGCGGATGTTACGGAGGCGATTCTGCCTCAGATGCGTGAGCAGAAGTATGGGAAGATCATCAATATCTCGTCGGTTGCGGCTCGTGCGGCTCGTTACGTGACGGCGTATTATGCGACGACGAAGATGGCGGTGATTGCGTATACGCAGGCGTTGGCTCGGGAGTATGCGGTTGACAACATCAATGTGAATGCGATTGCGCCAGGTCGGATCTGGACGGCGTTCCATCAGGAGTGGATGGAGCGGCGGGATGAGATGGGCGATCCGGATGTGACTGGGCGGGCGCACTTGGACGTTTTCGAGGAGGCAGCGGCGGAGGTGATACCGCTTGGGCGTCCGCAGACACCTTCGGATATCGGAGCGTTGGCGGCGTTCTTGGCTTCTGAGGATGCGAAGAACATCACCGGGCAGACGATCCAGTGCGATGGTGGACAGGTGATGGTTTGATTTTTTGAACTAGGATGCGAAGGAATGGGGAGGGATTACTCGCTGTGCTCGGAATGACGGGATGAGGGGGAGGGGTGTTGTGCGAAGGGGGTGGTGTTGGGGTGATAATACGGGGTGTTGAGTGATGGATTGGTTGCGATTGCGGCTGTGTCATTCGAGGATAGGAGATTCGAATATGTCAGAGACGATGGATCCGATTGGGTTGGCTGAGCGGGTTGATGGTGGTGTTGGTAGTGCTCGGTTGTTGGATGGGGGTGATGTTGTTGCGGGCGAGGTGGGTAGTTGGCGGTTGGTTTTTGGTGTTGGTGCTCGTGGGTTGGCGAGTGGGGGTGTGGTCATGATCGGGACGGATTCGGATACGGATTGGGAGTTGCCGCAGGTGCATGATCCGAGTGGTGCGGACTATTTGAGTGTCAGTGCGCCAGATGGTGCGGAGGTGACGACTCAGGTGGTGGATTTGACGACGGTGAATCTGGTGAACATGGGTCGGGCGCTGGTGGAGGGTGAAGAGGTGCTGGTTACTTGGGGGGACCGTTCTGGCGGCGGGCCGGGGGCTCGGAGTCAGACGTTTATCGAGCCGCGTCGGTATTTCTGGATCGAGGTTGATGTAGAAGGTTCGGGTGATTTCGTGCCGATATCGGAGCGTCCGGAGTTTTCGGTGATCGGTGGAGATGCCGTGCGGTTGGTGGTGGTTGCGCCGTCGGACGCGGTTGCGGGTGAGGAGTTTCGGGTGAGCGTCAAGGCGGAAGATCGTTGGGGCAATCCGGCGAATAGGTATCGAGGAAACGTGCGGCTCAGCGGTTCTGGAGTTGCGTTGGGTTCCCGCCTGCGCGGGAATGACGAGATGGAGCACGGGAATGACGAGGCGGAGCGCAGGAATGAGGAGGTGGAACGCGGGCATGACGATTGTGTGGAGTTCGATGAGGCGAGTGGCGGAGTTGTTTGGATCGATGGATGCCGGATCACGGAGGCGGGTGAGCATCGGGTGGTGGCGCGTGACGAGGATGCGGATTTGGAGGGTGTGAGCAATCCGATTGTGGCAACTGAAACGGAGTCTCAATTCAAGTTGTACTGGGGTGATCCGCATGGTGGTCAGGTGGTTGATCCTTATAAGATCGGCGACTTTTTTGGATATGCGCGTGATGTTGCGGGGATACATTTCGCGGGTTTTCAGCGGAACGACCCGGCGATTACGACTGGTGCTTACGAGGTGCAGCAGGAGGCGGAGCGGAATAACTATGAGCCGGGAAGGTTCGTGCCGCTTCCGGGATACGAGTGGTCGGCAACGACTGATCGAGGTGGACATCACAATGTTTATTTCCGGCGGTTCGATCAGGATTTGCGTCGGTCGGGGCATGGCGCTCATCTAGATCCCTGGGATTTGGATACGGATTTGCCGCATGTTCGTGAGATGCACGCCGCGTTTCGGTATTCGGATGTGGTTGTGACTCCGCACGTGGGTGGAGTTGCGGCGGATTTGCAGTATCACGAGCCACAGGTCGAGCCGGCGCTGGAGATCACGTCGACGCATGGGCAGTTCGAGTGGTTCTTGAGGGAGTCGATTGAGCGTAACTACAAGATGGGTTTTATCGGTGGTAGTGATTGCTACACGGGTCGGCCGGGTGATGATCAGCCGGGGCATCAGCTGCGGCGGTATCAGAAGGGCGGATTGACGGGTGTGTATGCGACGGAGTTGACGCTGGACGGAGTCTTGGCAGGTATGAAGGCGCGGCGGGTGTATGCGACATCGGGCGTTCGGATCGTGGCTGTCGTTTCGGCGGACGGGCACATGATGGGTTCGGAGTATTCGACGGCATCGTTGCCAGAGGTCTCGGTGAAGATTCTTGGGACGGGACCGTTGGAGAAGGTCGAGTTGTTCCGAGGTTTGAAGCTGCTGCACTGCGAAGAGATGTCGCCGGGGCGGTCGGAGAATCGGGTGCGGGTTACGTGGAAGGGGGCGAGTCGTGAGACGAGCTACTCGGGCGTGGTCTGGGACGGTTCGGTCACTACATCGGGAGGGTCGATCAAGAATGTGGAGAAGATCCGGTTTGACAGTCCACGGTCTGAGGTTACGGAAGCGTCGGATTCGAGTGTGAGTTGGTCGTATTGGGGTTGCGGGTATACGAGTGGGTTGTTGCTGGATATCGATGGGACAGACGAGACGGGCATCGAAGTTGCGCTGACAAGTGATGTGATTGCGAGTTCTCAGTATGGCGATCATGGCAAGGACGGAGCGCGTCGGATCACGTTTGCGGCGGCTGATCGGGTGCGGATACCGACGACGCTCGGTGCGCTGGCCGATGGCCCGCGGCGCGTGGACCTAGGTCAACTGGATCGGGCAATCACGGTGGAGATGGCACCAGAGCCGGGACCGGAGAGAGTGGAGTTTTTGGTGGTCGATGATTCGCCGAGACCAGGTATCAATCCGTACTGGGTACGGGTTACGCAGTCGGATATGGAGAAAGCTTGGACGAGTCCGGTGTTCGTGGATTTCGTGGCGGGAGTTTGAACTAGGATTTGAAGGATTTTTGAGGATGTGAAGGATGAGTGTATGGACTTCCCATATCTGTTCGGTCATCCTCATCTTCGGATCAAGACACATGATGCAAAAATCAGATTGTGTCGTCATGTCGACATTGGAGTGGATCCTGTGACAGGCCGCCCTCGGTCATGTCATTCTGAACGTAGCGCAGCGGGGTGAAGAATCTCATACGGTATCCCTAGGACGACTTTATGAGATTCTTGACTGCGCTCGGAATGACAGAGGTGCACTCGGAATGACAGCCTGCATGTCGCATGATTTATGCATCATGCGTTCAAGCCCGGGGCAGGCTTATCCTTGGGAATGACTGGCCCTGGTCGGAATGACGGACTTTTGCAAGGGGATCCATGAGAGAGGGTGCGATGCTACCGCGCTGGGCATCCCCCTGCGTTCGCTTCGCTCCGCGCCCTCCTTCGCTGCGCGAAAGGGGAAGGTGGCTTTTGTAGAATCGGGCGAACGCGCTTTTGCGGCTTGGTACTATTCAACCGCTGCATCATTCCGTCTGTCTGACCAACCAGAAATCCCGAGCCGTCTCCCATTGTCAAGTGTTTCGCTGTCGCGCCTTTCCGATTCATCGTTAAAACTTCGAAACGGGTTCAATCGTCTACTCGGCCTATTAGCGCTCTTAGTCGGTTCGATGGTGATCATGCTCGTTGTGGCGAGTTGCTCGGACGATAGCGAGCCGACCGCGGTGCCTACTTCTGCACTGCCGGCGGCGACGGTTGCGCCGACTCCGGAACCTGCGGCGGCAACTGCTACACCGGATGCGTCGGGCGAGGTTGCGGGGGAAAACGGCGACGAGATTACTAGTGACGATGTCTTGGCGACGGTTTTCGAGGATTGGGGTTCAACCTGCCTGAACAATGCCTACCCGCCGAACGCGCCGCAGCTGGACGATGTTAGCGTCGACGATCTTTCAACCGATCCGAATGGGCTTGAATTTGCGATTATCCAAGAAGGCGAAGGTGCAAAGCCTAAGCTAGATTGGGAGGTTGATGTTCAGTACACTGGATGGCTTGATGATGGTTGCATATTCGACAGCTCGTATACGCGTTCGGAACCGACGGTATTCCCAGTCAACGCGGTCATCCCGGGTTGGCAGATGGCGATTACGCAGATGAACATCGGTGAGCGGCGAAGGGTGGTTATACCGCCGGATCTGGCGTATGGGGAAGCTGGTTCGCCGCCTGTCATACCGGCCAACGCGACGTTGACGTTCGACATCATTCTGACCGGAGCGACTGACCCGAACGCGGCGCGTGTGGAGGCTACGCAAACCGCGGAAGATTTGTTGACCCAGGCGACTGCGGAATCGGCTGATTTCGATGCTGGTTCTGCGGCGTTTGAGCCGATCATGGTGGACTACGTTCAGGATGTGACGGGATACTTGGAGGCTCTTCCCGCGGGCGAAGTTACATGTATGACTGCGTATGCGGGCGGGATCGAACGAGTCGAGGAGATATTTTCGAGCCGATTCCAACCTCCTAGCGATTTGATCGCGCAGTTCGACGAGTGCATGAGCGATGTTTCGACTCGTAGCACCGCTGTCGGCAGGATCGCGATCATCGGGCCCGGTCTCTCCGACGATACGGTCGCGTGCATCGGTGAGACGATCGAAAATCCGACATTGAAGCCGCTATTCGGGATTTTCGATAGCGCTCAAGTATCAGGTGAGTGGATATCGGCGCATTTCTGTTTGACTCCGGATGAGCGCTTGGCATTTGAGGAAGCGCTGTTCGCCAACCAGCCTGATCGTCAGCCCGCGGGATCGGGAGGCACGTTCATCGACGTGCAAGAGTGCATGGTGACGGAGCTTGGCGAGGCGCGGTATTTCGAGCCGGTCGTGCAGCCGAATACAGCTGATCGAGAAGCGATGGATGTGTTTTTCACCAACTTCACGGCTTTTCTGATCGCGGATATCCATTGTCGCCAAGGTGAAGAAGGATACGCGCTTCCCGATGGTACGGTGATGTCGGAGGAAGCGGCGCAGTGTGTAGCAGATTCACTTGGTCCGATTCGCTTTGGCGAGGTGTTGCTGGACCGGGTTTGGGTGCCGACGGCGGAAGAGCATGCGGAGGTAGTGGAGGCGTATTCCGGGTGTGATGTGCAAACCGATTTCCTAGGGTTGCCGGAAAGTTTCGGCAATTTGGGATCGAGTGAACTGTCGTGTCTGCTTTCGGAGCTTTCGAACCACGAAGATCCGCGTCAGACGTCGTTGCGGGCATTCGCCGAGATGGGCGAACGGGCGGAATTGAAGGCAGGTGATTTGGCGACGGTGCTGTTTGGAGCAGACAGTTGTGGGATCGAGATTCCCGGGATACCGGATGGTGTGGACTTCTCTGACACGGCGGTGATGTGCGTGACAGGTAAGATCGACACTGAGCTTTACACGCAGGGGCGTGCGGCGGTTCTTGCCGGGTTCGATGAAGCGTTGCAAGATTCTGCGGACTGCTTCGAGGATCAGTAAGGTTGGATCGACGATGGTCGATCGGCTATTTGAGGAGCCCACGCTTGCCGAGTTGTACGATGCGTTCTGTGTCGGTAGGCGAGACTTCGACTTCTATCTGCCGTTGGTGATGTCGGCTGCGAGCGTTTTGGATGTCGGCTGTGGGACGGGTGAGTTGCTGCGCTTGGCGAGGCAGTCGAGGCATGCGGGACGGCTGTGCGGTCTAGATCCTGCTGGTGCGATGCTGGATCAGGCGCGTCGTGAGCCAGGTGTTGAGTGGGTTCTTGGAGACCTTACGTCAGTTGATTGGAAGCGGGAGTTCGATCTGATCGTGATGACTGGGCACGCGTTTCAAGTGTTGGTTGACGATGACGAGATCCGTGACGCACTTGTCGCGATTCGATCAGCACTGACAGATGACGGACGATTCGTGTTTGAGACGCGGAACCCGGAGGTTAGAGAATGGGAGAGTTGGGTTCCGGAGAATGCGGTGACGGTTGAGCATGGTAGTAGCACGGTGAAGATGGCGCATCAGGTTGAACAGCCTGTGGTGGGAGATGTGGTCTCATTTACCGCGACGTTCTCTAGTCCGAGTTGGGATCAGCCGCAGGTCAGCAGGAGCAGGTTGAGGTTTCTCAGCAAGGAGAAACTCGGCGGTTTTCTAGCGGATGCCGGTTTGGTGATTGAGGATCAGTTTGGGAATTGGGATCGTCAGCCATTGACGAGTGTGAGTCCTGAGATTATTACTGTGGCTATGCGGTATTAGTTCAAGGATCTGACAATGGTCGAGACATGTGGCTTACAGTGGGCTCTCAGTTGCTAAACTGTAGCGATGATTGATGATGTATTACACGTCGGCGATATCCGGATCACGTCGTTGAGCGATGGGCGTGTAGTTTTTGATCCTCGGATCACGTTTCCGGAGACGCCACTTGAACACTGGAAGCAGTACTACGACATCTTCCCGGAGTACTTCTCCAAGCCGTATTTTCTGTTGAATCTGGGCGTGTTCGTGATGCGGTCTGGCGGTAAGACTCTGGTGGCGGATACGGGATTCGGTCCGCATGGTCAGATGCTGGGTGCAGATACGCCGGCGGATTTGATGAACGATTTTGAGCGCAAGGGGATAGGGACGGATGAAGTCGATACGGTATTCCTGACCCATCTGCATGGCGACCATGTTGGTTGGAACACGAGGCCGGAGGATCTGTCGAAGCCGACGTTTGAGAAGGCACGATACAGGGTGCATCGTGCGGACTGGGAGCACTTCACATCGGAGGAGGTTCTTGCGGACTTTCGGGGTGATGCGGTTAAGCGCAGCGCGATTCCGTTGGAGGAAGCGGGTGTTTTGGATTTGATGGAGGGCGAGACTGAGCTGGCGCCGGGGATAACGGCGATACACACGCCAGGGCATACTCCGGGCCATATGAGCCTGCTGATTTCGTCGGGGCGCGAACGGGCGCTGTTGATCGGTGATGTTCTGGGTTCACCAATGCATGCTACAGATACAGAGTTGACGTATTGGCCAGATACGGACAAATTTCAAGCCATCGAGACGCGTCACTATTTGCTGGATATGGCTGAACGTGAGGAGATGATCGTATTGGGTAGCCATCTCAGTCCTCCGGGATGGGGGACGATGGTTAGGTGGCAAGGAAGACGCTACTGGAAAGGACTGTGATCTATGTCAGATTCGGTTCTGAACATCGGTGATATCCGTGTAACGTCGTTGAGTGACGGGAGCGTGCAGTTTGACCCGAGGTTGATGTTTCCTGAAACGCCTTTGGAGCATTGGTCGCGCTACTATGAGATATTTCCGGAGTGCTTTTCAGGGCAACACTTTTTGATGAATCTAGGCGTGTTCGTGATGTCGTCTGGCGGAAAGAATGTGATTGCAGACACGGGATTCGGTCCGCATGGGAAGATGTTGGGTTCGGAGACCTCGGCGGAATTGATGGACGACATGGCGCGAAAGGGAATCCGGACGGATGACATCGATACGGTGTTCATGTCGCATCTTCACGCCGACCATGTCGGATGGAACATCGATCCAGCGACTAACGATGTTCCGACGTTCAGCAAAGCTCGATATACAGTTCATCGCGCCGATTGGGAGCATTTCACGGTCCCCGACGAAGACAGTGAATTCGGGATGGAGCCGATCGAGAGGAGCGTGATACCGCTTGATGAAATCGGCGTTTTGGATCTGATGGATGGCGAGACGGAACTTGCATCTGGGATAACGGCGGTTCCCACCCCCGGTCATACGCCCGGACATATGGCGCTGTTGCTGGCATCGGGCAAGGAACGGGCGCTGTTTGTAGGTGATATTTTGATCAACCCGATGCATGCTACGGATACGGACCTGCCATTCGCGCTAGATACTGATCCGGCGGAGGCGATGAAGGTGCGGCATGAGGTGCTAGATCGAGCAGAGCGCGAGGGGACCACCGTAATCGGTAGTCACTTGAGTCCGCCTGGCTGGGGGACGATGGTTAGGTGGGAAGGCCGGCGTTACTGGCGGGGGATGGGATAGGAGTAATCCGGTTGAGTTCCGAACGCGCCGGGGGAGGAACGAAGAATGAAACGATATGATCTGTCAGAAGTCGAAGAGCAATGTTTTGAGATCATCGACGAGATCGAACGAACAGGCGAACCTGTATTAGTGACGAAGAACGGTGCGCCGTACGTTGAGATGAGTCGAATCGAACACGAACCGCGGTTGTGCGACGATGTCGGGGAGCCATCCCAGGACTAGGAAAGCATCGCCCCGGCAATTCGAGAGATTTGTAACGACCCGTTATGAAGAGAACAAAGGCAGACGCTTACGCTCAATTTGCCCTAGGTTGTGATAACCCCGCTTTCGGTTAGTGGATCATTCCTCGCCGTCTTCTTCGGGTGATCGTTCGGCCAAGCGGGCGTCGATAACAATCAGGCCGGTGCCGTCGCCTCCGACGATGCGAAGATGGTCGACGATCTCTTCGACCATTTTCTCCTCTTCGACCTGCTCCTCGATGAACCATTGGAGCAGGACTTGGGCGGCGCGGTCGTTTTCCTCGGATGCTGCTTCGTAGAGATCGTGAATCGCGGCGGTGACTTTTCGCTCGTGCTGGAGGGCTCGTTGCATAGCGTCGATTGGGGATGCCCAATCGGCTGGTGGTCTGTCGATGCCGTGGAGTGTGACTCGATTTCCGCGGTCGTGGACGAAGTCGAAGAACTTCATAGCGTGTTCGGTCTCTTCTTGGAACTGGATCTTTGCCCAATTCACGAAGCCGGGAAGGTTCAGATCTTCGAAGTACGCGGCGATTGAGAGGTAAGCGTGAGCGGAGTAGAACTCCAGCTCGATCTGGTCGTTGAATGCACCAAGAAGTTTTTCGCTTAGCATGATAGCCCCTTTCTTAGAAGGAAGTTTCACCGTGCGCCGCTAAACATAGTTTACGAGATGAGGCGGCATTCAATGCCTCCGTTAGCACCTCAGAAACGGAGTTTTGGGCGTGAAGAGCAGGCTGACATCTAGGCGAAGAAGTCTTTGTCTTCGTCGGAGAGGTGTTTCTTGGCGGCTGGGATGTTGAATTCGACGCCTAGGCCGGGGGTGTCCCAGACTTTGATGTGGCTGTTTTCGACGATGGGGTCGGGCAGGCCGTCCATGATGTCGTACCACCATTCAGGTTTGCCGGCGGGGTATTCGAATGCGATATAGTTGCGCGGGAGGGTTGAGGCGAGGTGGACGTGGGCGGCGATGCCGATGATGCCGTCGGCGACGCCGTGGGGTGCCATCATGATGCCGTGCATATCGGCGAATTCGGCGATCCATTTGAGTTCGGCGATGCCTCCGACGTCTAGGGGATCAGGACCGATTACTCGGACGGCTTTGGATTCGATGAGGTCTTTGAAGTTCTGGCGGAGGTAGATCTGCTCTCCTGTGTGTATTGGAGTCGAGGTTTGCATCTGCACTTCGCGGAAGAGTTCGGGTAGGACGTAGGGGGTGTAGTCGCCGGTTATGGTGTCTTCGAGCCACATTACGTTTAGGGGTTCAAGGGCTTTTGCTAGGCGTAGGGTGTCGTGAACGGTCATTCCGGGGCCGCAGTCGAGGGCTAGTCCGACCTCTTCGCCGAGGACGTCTTTCATGGCTTCGACGCAGGCGATGGTGTGTTTGAGGCCTTGTTCGGTTAGGGGGCCGCCGACTGGTGGGCGGACGCCTCCGCGGGGTGGGCCGTCGTATTTTGGCAGTTCGCCGTAGAAGTAGTTGGGGACTTCGGCGGCCATCTGCGAGTGGAAGGATATGCCTTGCTTGATGATGGAGAATCCTTCTTTGAATTCCTTCATTTCGGCCATGTTTTCGGCGTAATGCTCGGGTTCGTTGCCTTTTAGCGGGGTTCGGATGCCTCCGTTGTAGACGCGAACTTTGTCGCGGACTTTGCCGCCGAGGAGTTTGTAGACGGGGACTCCGGCGGCTTTTCCGGCGATGTCCCAGAGTGCGACTTCGATGGCGCTGACGGCGGCTCCCCACGGTTTGAAGCTGCCTAGGCGACGAATTCGGCTCATCACGCGCTCGACATCTGTCGGATCCTGTCCGAGGATGGCGTCTTTGTAGTAGAGGACGAAGGGTTTGAGGTAGGGTTTGGTCCATTCGGCTTGTCCGAGGCCTTCGATTCCTTCGTCGGTGGTGATGCGGACGATGGGGTTGTCGCCGATGATGGCGCACTTGAGATCGGTGATTTTCATGGGGTGCTTTTTCGATTGATTTGGGGGTTGATTAGGGAATGATACGCGAAGTGGTGGCGGGTTATCGGATGATTCTGGAGGATGTTTTGAGACGTTGTATCGCCGCGATCTTGCCGGAAGTTGCCGCTGGCTGCCGCTGGCAGCGGCATGATTCCCCTTCAACTTGCCGCTCATGCCGGAGTCAGCGGCAAAACTCCGGCATGATAGCTTTTTGACGGAGTTCAAAACAAGTTCAGAAAAATTGTCTGAACCGGGATTGTGGGGATTGAGGGATGGGCAGGATTTCGGTGTTGGTTTTTGAACTGTGATTGCGGTGATGTTGAATGATGGGCTGTGATCTTGGGTTTTGGCTGGTTTTTTGAACTTGTTTGGAATTTGTTTGAACTGTGATCCCGTATCGGAGTACGGGACAAGCTTTTGTGATCCCGGTTCGAGCCCGGGACATGTTTTGGGAGTGAGTGTTAGTCGGGTGTCCAGCCGTCGGTGAATGGGGTTGGGAGGGTGTCGATGATGTGGCGTTCGAGGGCTCGGGTTTGGGTGTCGCCGGTGGTGAAGACTAAGGGCTTGGGGATTAATATGCTTATTACGGAGGATTTTGAATGACGACGGCACGACGTAGGCAGGCTCAGAGCGATAACGGGGCGACCACTGGCTACGAGTCGCAGCTTTGGGCGATGGCGGATGCGCTTCGGGGGAGCATGGATGCGGCGGAGTATAAGCATGTGGTGTTGGGGTTGCTGTTTTTGAAGTATGTGTCGGATGCGTTTGATGAGGTGAGGAGGGAGTTGGAAGCGGAAGTTGATGAGGGTGCGGATCCTGAAGAGTCGGATGAGTATGTCGCCAAGGGGGTGTTCTGGGTTCCGGATGGGGCGCGTTGGGAATATTTGAGGTCGCAGGCGCGGGAGACGACGATCGGGTTGTTGGTGGACAACGCGATGAGGGAGATTGAAGGTGCCAACTCGTCGTTGAAGGATGTTTTGCCGAA
>DAOUJE010000078.1:0-5425 GCA_034423055.1 Dehalococcoidia bacterium
GATCGGTGCGTCGATGCCGGTTTCACATCCTCGTGATGTAAGATTCGGCGTGTAAGGGAGTTTGAAATGGCAGAAATCGGACGAGTTCTCACAGCGATGGTCACCCCGTTTACTGAAGAGGGTGAAGTCAACTATCCCCAGGCTCGCAAACTTGCAAAGTCGTTATTGGCATCGGGTTCGGATGGATTGGTGATCGGTGGCACGACAGGCGAAGCTCCTGCGATGTCGGACGAGGAACGTTTGAAGCTGTTCGCGGAAGTCAAGGACGCGATCGGAGATTCTGGTGCGGTCGTGGCTGGCACTACTGACAACAACACGTATCGCTCCATCGAATTGTCGAAAGAGGCTGAAGCCGCGGGCGTTGACGCGATCTTGATGACAGTTCCTGCTTACAACAAGCCGACAATGGGCGGACTGGTCAAACACTTCATCGCGATTGCCGAAGCAGTCTCGATACCTGGGATCCTCTACAACGTTCCAAGCCGGACGGCGCTGAACATGACAGCGGGAACGACCCTTAAGTTGGCTGAGGTTCCGAACATCGTGGGCGTCAAGGAAGCAAGCAGTGACGCAGACCAGATAGCGTACGTCATCAAAGGCGCGCCAGAGGGCTTCAACGTATGGTCGGGCAATGACAACGAGACGTTCTCGATAGTTTCGACTGGCGGATATGGCGTGGTCAGCGTCGCGAGCAACATCATCGGTAATCAGGTCAGAGGATTGATCGGCGCGATCCTTGAAGGCGATATTGAGCGCGCCGCCGCCGAACACCTGCGGTTGTTGCCCATATTCAACGCGCTTTTCTTCATCACCAACCCGATACCGGTCCGCTATGCCATGAACCGGTCGGGCTTCAACGCTGGTCCGGCGCGTCATCCGATGCAGGCTGACGAGGATGAGATGGCGGCATTCGCGGCGCAGTTCGATCCGATCATGGATCAATACCGGATCGACCTTCCTAACGGTTGATGCTGACGTGACTGAAAAGTCGCCGAAAAAAATCATAGAGGATCTTGGCGACGGGTTGGTGATGCGCTCCGCGGTTCGCGAGGAGGCGGACGCGCTTGCTGAATTCTGCGCCAAAGTCTTCATCGACGAAGAATCAGGCACAGAGGCGTATTGGATCGCAGAGTGGATTCGTGATCTCGTCGGTAAGCCGCATCCGACTCTGAGCCTCGACGATGTCATTATCGTCGAAGATGTCGAAAAAGGATGCTACGCGTCAACGACAACGTATCTGACACAGACATGGAGCTACGACGGCGTCGAGTTCGAGATCGGACGCCCCGAGATCGTCGGCACCCACAGCGATTACAGGGATCGGGGCCTAGTACGAAAACAGTTCGACGTCATGCACCGATGGGCATTGGAACGCGGTCACGACGTTCAGATCGTGTACGGGATTCCGGGTTACTACCGCCAGTTCGGGTACGAATACGCCTTGCACGCAGAAGGTGGACGTCAAACGTCGATACACACCTTCCCCCGTTGGCGTGATAAAGAAGACAGGAAATTCCAACTGCGCGAACCGACCGTTGACGATGTTCCGATCATCACCAAGATCCTGAACGAATCAGCCAAACGATCGCTCGTTTCGCCTGTATTTCGCGAGGACGAGGTTCGTTACCTGACATTTGATCGCACCGAACGGAGCGCCGTATGCCACCGCACCGCCATGCTGTGCAAGTCGGAAGGTGATGTTTTCGGTGAACCGATAGGTGTGATGATGTATGCCATGGTGACGCCTATAGACCTTGGCGGAATCTTGCGTTTGGAGATGTTGGAACCGCGCCATTGGCGTGAGGCGTTGCCTTCGGCACTGCGCGAGTTCGTTGAGTTGGCGGATAAGGCTTCCAACCAGGATCCCGATCCGGAGCGGGCTATCAAGTCGGTGCGGCTAGACATGCAACCTGATCACCCGGCGTTCATCTTCGACGATGGGGCATTGGGTCAGCCGCCGGAGCGCCAGTACGGATGGTACGTGAGAGTTCCCGATGTTACCGCGTTCTTGCAAACGATATCTTCGGCGTTGGAACTGAGGATTGAGGAGTCCTTGCACGCGGGATTTACCGGCGATTTGGTACTCCGATTAGATCGCGACACGGTCAACATCGCTTTTGAAGGTGGCCGAATAACTGATGTCGTTACGCACTCCGCGGCACATCGCAATGCGGCATCCAGCGGCTGGCGTACTGCAACAGCGAGATTTCCGGGCACGTCGTTCCTGCCGGTGCTGTTCGGAATGCGTTCAGTAGGTGAAACACTCCTCGCACACACGGATGCTGATGCCGACTCTAAGTCTGATCGCCATCTTATCGAGACGCTGTTTCCCAAACGATCATCCGATCTAATGCTTACTCTCACCTAGATGAACGTCGATTCCTCTGATCGGGTACGAGTAGTGACTATCGGCGGCGGTACAGGATCGTCGGTTTTGCTGCGCGGATTGAAGCGTTATGTGGATCGGGTCAACATAACGGCGATTGTCACAACCTTTGACGACGGCGGGTCGTCGGGGCGATTGCGTAACGAGTTGGGAGTTCCGGCGCTCGGTGATCTTAGGCGATGCATCGCGGCGTTGCTGCCGGAAGATGCGGAGTATTCTGCGGTTGAGAGGATGTTCGAGCACCGCTTCGGTTCGGTCGGATCGTTGGACGGGCACTCTCTGGGAAATCTGATATTGCTCGGAATGTGGCAGAGATATGGAAGTTTGAGCGATGCGGTCGCTTCGATAGGGAGTTCGCTGCATCTAGCAGGACGCGTTGTCCCGATAAGTGACGAACCGTCACATCTTTGCGCGGAGTTAGAGGACGGCACACTGATACAAGGCGAATCTGCCGTTGGCGATCGGAATGAGGATCTTTTCGGCGCTTCGAGAATCTATCTTGATCCTTCGGTGAACGCGAATCCAAACGCTCTGGCAGCTATCCTCAAGGCAGATGTTGTAGTTCTCGGTCCGGGTGATCTATTCGCGAGCGTAATTCCGAACCTGTTGCCTGATGGTGTGCCAGAAGCGATTAATCAGAGCTCGTGCCGGATCCTTCAGGTTTGCAACATCGCGATGAAAGCCGGTGAGGTTGGAGGATACGCGGCTTCGGATTTCGTGAAGTCGGTCAATCGCTATCTGGGTAGGAGTGACAAACGAGTTGACGCGATTTTGGTGAATAAACCCGAATTGGAGACGAATCAGGACGTTGTTCCTGTCGAATGCGACGACGAAGTCCGTGTCTTGGTTGACAACGTTTTGGCGCGACGAGTGTCTGACGAGACTGCGCCGCACCGTCACGATTCAGACAGGCTCGCGGCGGCGGTGATGGAGTACGTCGACGCGGTTATCGAGAGTCGTTGACGACCAACGTATCGTCGCGGTGCGGTCCGGTGGAAATCTCGGATGCCGGGATGCCCAGCAACTCTTCGAGCTTGCGAACGTAGTTTTGGGCGCCGTCGCATAGATCGTTCCAATCGGTGGCGCGCGTCGTTGATTCGGTCCAACCAGATAGTTCCTCATAAATAGGTTCGCAACGTGCCAACCGTCCGCGTTCAATGGGGAAATCTTCAATAATCTCGCCGTCGAGTGAGTAGGCGGTACAGATTTTGATGCGTTCCCAGTTGTCGAGGGTGTCTAGTCGGGTGAGGACCATGGATGTGAAGCCGTTGACGCGGGTAGTGTATCGGGCAGCGACGGCGTCGAACCATCCGACTCTTCTTGCTCGTCCTGTCGTGGCTCCGAATTCGCCAGCCATCTCGCGAATGCGGTCACCCTCAGCACCGTGGATTTCGGTCGGGAATGGGCCGGCGCCGACTCGTGTGGCGTAGGCCTTGAAGACGCCGATGATGCGTTTGAACGAGCTAGGCCCGATCCCTGTCCCGGTGAGAGCGCCACCGATGGTTGGGCTGGAGGAGGTGACGTAAGGGTAGGTTCCGTGGTCGATGTCGAGGAGCGCGCCTTGGGCGCCTTCCATAATTACGTTTTCGCCAGCTGACAACGCATTTGTCACGATCTCATCGGCCGATCGAACATACGGGCCTATCTCGTTGGCCCATTGCTTCGCTTGCTCTAAGATTTCATCTGCATCGATCGGCTCTCCGCCGTAGATTTTTGTAATAAGTTCGTTCTTGAACTCGATGATTGGCGGGAGGGTCAGCGTTAACTCCTCGAGATCGAGTAATTCGCCGACCCGCACGCCCATCCGAGCGACTTTGTCGACGTATGCGGGTCCGATTCCTCTGCCGGTTGTTCCGATGGCGGCGGCGCCGCGTCGTTCCTCTTCCAATCGATCGAGTACGACGTGATAAGGCATGATCAGATGTGCGCGATCCGAGATGGCGATCTCGCCGGGCAAGCCCTTCTTTTTGACCATTTCGATCTCTTCGATGAGGGCTTCTGGCGAGATTACGACGCCGTTGCCGATGACGTTGATGGTGCCTTCGTGGCAGATGCCACAGGGGATGAGGTGGAAAACGAGTTTTCCGTAGTCGTTTACGACGGTATGGCCGGCGTTGTTTCCGCCGGAAAATCTAACGACTACTGATGCGTCGGCGGCAAGGAAGTCGATGATCTTCCCTTTGCCTTCGTCGCCCCATAACCCACCGAGTACGGCGGTCGTCGGCATTCGGATTTCCCCTTCGCGCACGTGTTCAACCGAGGTTGAACACCAGCACGCGCGTTTTGTAGTGTGCTTAACAAACGAATTATATCGCGATGGGTGACGATGATTTCGTCCGGAATTCCGTGATCCCGCGGGTTGGAGAACTTGCCGATGAATTGCCGCAAGTTGCCGCGAAATCGGGCTTTCCCAAAGGTCTCGATATTCCCGGCAATCGCGTTTGTGGCGAACAACTACCGTGGCGACCTATTAGAGTTCGTCATCGCCTTCACCATTGCAACCGGCATGGGCGTGGGCGCGATATGCGGTGAAATATCAGCGATCGTCGCAGTGATGACCAAGAGTAGCATAAACGCCGACACACTAGCAGATGATACGACTAGTTGTCTGACTCGCGGCAAGCTCCTGTTGGGTGTGTCAGGTGCATAACCGCCATCCAACGGCGATTATGTCTCGCATGAAATGGGATAGTTGAAAATGCTTCAGAGATCGACGCCATCTAGACTAGAACGAAGTGAATCTCAAGCCTCAGATAAGCGCGGGCATTCACGGCGTGCGTTGCCGTACCATGTCAACCACGGAAGGCTGGTGTCGATCCAACGAGACGTTCATGTATCAGCCACATATGCTCTCGCCTCAACAGACCGCGGGGAGCTTTCCCAGACACTATTGCGATGTGATTTTCATAGACATATGGTCGTGTCACACAATTGAAGGTATGAAAAATTCAGATTCTTCTACTTCAATAAACGACGAAACCCCCGATCAGACCACAACTTCCGAGACGCGTGCCCAAGCGCTCAACCGCCTCCGCGAAG
>DAOUJE010000079.1:0-3102 GCA_034423055.1 Dehalococcoidia bacterium
CGCGTGACCATCACGCCGCCCTTGCCGAAGTTCACATACTCGCGTTGCATTAATTGGATGTCCTTACGTTTGTGGGTTTAATGTGCGCTTTGATCGTCGAGCCCCCTTTGTCCTCCGTATCGGAGTACGGGGCATCCCCCTGCGTTCGCTTCGCTCCGCGTCCCCCTTCGCGAAGCGAAAGGGGAGGGATGGTGGCTACGGTAAGGAGATTTCAACGCCTAGTTCTGCGCCGATGGATTCGTACCACTCGATGACTTCTTGGTGATAGGGGATGCCTTCTTCGAGTCGTTGCTCGGTCTCTTCGCCTTCGATTAGTCCGGGGTAGAGGACACGTTCGTGGCCTGGTGCTGGTTTCGTGGATGCGAGGTGGGCTAGGGCGTCGTCCATGTTGTCTAGGAACTCGTCGTGGTCGCAGAAGGCTTCGATCTGGAATGCGGCGAAGAAGTGGTAGCCGCCCTGGTACTGGTTGCCGGAACCGCTGAGTCCGACACCAGCAAGGGTTTGGCACATGATCGCGCATACTGCTGCGAAGCCGTAACCCTTGTGCGACCCGTTTTCGCGCGTGCCTCCGAACGGCAGCAGGAAATATTCGTCTGGCGGGTCTACAGGTTCATTGAACGGATTGCCTTCAGTGTCGGTGATCCAGCCGGGTTCGAGAGGGACGCCGATGCGCCGCGCCAGGCCAACTTTGTTGTTGGCGATCTGGGTGCATGCGACATCGAACAGGAATGGGTGCTCGTTGCGCGCAGGAGCTGCCCATGCTATCGGGTTCGTGCCGAGTCGGGATTCGGCTGCGAAGGTAGGTAGCATTCCACCGGAGGCGCGTGTGCCGTGTCCGCCAGTCATGCAGAGTCCGATCATGCCCTGCTGTGCGGCCTGAGCGGCGTAGTAACCGCATCCCCCGAGGTGTCCTGAGTCGAAGACGGTTACCGCGCCAGTTCCGTATTGTTTCGCTTTGTCGATGGCGATCTGCATCATGTCGCCACCGATTTGGATGCCGAGGGCTCCGTCACCGTCGAAGTTTGCGGTAGTGGCGGTTTCTCGGACGATTTTGAGATCGGGTGTCGGGTTGAGAGTTCCGGCCATGTACTGAGCGATGTAATTGCGCATCATGTTTGACACGCCGTGAGTTTCGACGGCTCGGAGGTCGTTGGTGAGTAGTACGTCGGTTGAGGCTTTGGCACCGTCTTCGTCTACTCCGCATCGCATGAATAGGGCTTCGGTGGCGGCTCTCATGCGATCGATCTCTACATAGACTCGATCTTCTACTGGGACGTGAAATTGTTCCAACACGACTCGGTCGCTCCTGTTCTTTCTCAGTCTGTGCGCAGTTTAACTTAGGAGTGTGAGGGAAGTGAAATGTTCGCGTGTCCTTCTGGATACCCGCGTACGTGGGTGTGACGGTGGTTATGCAAGGGTTCTATGGGGCATCCCCCTGCGTTCGCTTCGCTCCGCGTCCCCCTTCGCGGAGCGAAAGGGGACGATCGACGTTGATCCCTCGCTCTTGTTGTCGATCTTTTGGGCTTCGCTCGCCGCGCCCCCTTCGATTCTCGAAAGGGGCAGACTTTATCATTGGCGATGATGACTTTTCCTGCTGATCAAACCGTCGCAAGCGGTGCCAGAAAATCGACGTCCCTTCCTAGAGCCTTGCTGAGCGCGATGCGGCCTTTGCAGGCGCCAAAGAACGGTTTGGTGCTCGTGCCGCTGATCTTCTCGGTGAATATCTGGTTCGCCGTTGACGATGTATCGGGGATGTTCGAGATCGTTTTGCGGGCGTTGGGCGCAGCAGTGGCATTTACGTTGTTGTCGGGAGCGGTCTATCTGACCAACGACTTGGCGGATGTGGAGCGAGACCGTGCACATCCGGTGAAGAGGTATCGGGCGATTGCATCGGGTGATCTGCCGGTGATGGTTGCGGGGATTTCGGCGGTTGTGGCGGTGTTGGTAGCTGGTGCGATATCGGTTTTGATCAGTGCTCCGCTGCTGTTGGTTGCAGCGGGGTATCTGGTGTTGAACGTTGTGTATACGTTCAAGTTGAAGCATGTTGCGATTTTGGATGTGATGAGTGTTGCTTCGGGGTTCGTCTTGAGGGCGTATGCAGGTTATGTGGCGATTGGCGGTCCGGTGCCTGGTTTTGAGAATGGGGTCGCAGGCGTGGATATTGACGTTTCGCCGTGGTTCTACATAATGACGGCGCTGGGTTCGTTGCTGATCGCGTTGGGGAAGCGGCGCGCCGAGTTGACGACGGCTGGTGATGAGGCGTCGAAGCAGCGTGGCATCTTGGGGGACTACACGACTCAGTTCATTGACGCCCTGATCATGAGCACCGCGACGCTGGCGATCTTCACCTATGCGCTCTACGCAATCGACCTGGGGGATACAGGGGCAAACGTGCCTGCGGACAACACGATGATGGTGACGATCCCGTTCGTGGCGTACGGGATATACCGCTATCTGTACCTGCTGTATGTGAAGGGTGAGGGTGAAGCGCCGGAGATCGTTTTGCTCCGAGATCGGCCTTCGTTGATCAACGGCTTTTTGTGGCTTGCGGTTGCATCGACGATACTATTGGTACACACGATTGGCACCGTCAATGGCGGTTGATGTCAGGAGGTATTGGGATGTCGAAATTGAGCGAAGGTGAAGTTGCGGAGTTGTTGTCCGCGCTAACGGATTGGGAACTGGATGCGGATTCGGGAGCGATTGTGCGGAATTTGGAATTTCCGACGTTTGCCGATGCGATTGCTTTCATCAACCGGGTTGCGCAGGATGCCGATGAGCACGATCACCATCCGGATATTGACATTAGGTACCGGCGGTTAAGGATTGCGTTGATTTCGCATGATGTGGGTGGATTGACGAAACGCGATAGCAGGATGGCGCGGTTGATCGATGAGCAGGTGAAGCGTTCATCGATCTAACTAGACCTAGTCTAGGCAGGCGCGTGTTATAGTCTTTCCCAGAAACGTGGGCGATGTCTGCGTTCTGTCGACTACAGACAAAAGCAGTGAGGTGAAAAGATGAAGCATCTAAATCTCCGATCATTTACGCGCTCCCTGAGCAGTAGGACGGACGTTCAAGTTACCTGACCCCCCCCCAAAA
>DAOUJE010000080.1:0-59113 GCA_034423055.1 Dehalococcoidia bacterium
TGCAAACATATCTGGCTTTCGACGACGCGCTTGCAGCCTTTAACCCCTCTCGACTGACACAAGTCATCACTCAAAGCGAATGGGGCAACTTCTGGTCGTGGCGATTCACTGCCGGGATTCTCGCCGCAATCGCACTAATCGGAGCCCGACAAACAGTCGGTCGCGCCGACCGCGTATCAGACCCCGACGAATTTGAAGACCCTCCACTTTCAACTGAAACTCCGTGGGGGGTAGCCGCGATCGCCCTCGGAGGCGTCTACCTGCTCCTAATCGCGCTCACCAGCCACAACGCCGCGACACCTGAAGACATCCGGTGGTTCGCGATCGCAGCCGATCTTGTGCACGTCATCTCCGCCACTATCTGGGTTGGCGGCATCGCATATCTCGCAGTCGCATCATTCCAAGCACTCCGTTCCGACGAACCACAGTCGCACGCGATGCTACTTCGCCTCGCATCTCGCTTCGCTCCTGTAGCGATCTTCGCCACGACGATCCTCGTCGCTTCCGGCATCGTCTCCTCTCTGATGCAAGTAACTATTCCAGAAGCCTTAAATACTCCTTACGGAAGAGTCCTTGGTGCCAAAATACTCCTCCTCGCGATACTCATCGCGCTCGCCGTCAGAAACAACCGCGCCGTCGCTAGACACTTCCAAAACGAAAACGCCGAGGCCAGACCGCTCGGCAGTTACATCGCAGTCGAACTCGGCGTCGCGTTCGCCGTCCTCCTAGCAACCGCGGGCCTGGCCAGCATCGAACCGGCCCGACAGTACGCCGAGCGCACAGGCATCGGCATCGAAGACTATGTCAGTTACGCCGATACGATTTCCGGGGCCAGAATAAACGCCACGCTCGATCCCGGCAACACCGGGACTAACGCCTTAACAGTCGATATCAACGACAGCGAAGGGAACCCATTCCAACATGCCGATGAAGTACGTGCACGCGTCAAATACCTCGACGACGATTTCGGTGAATATTTCGTGCCGATGGAAAATCCATCACCCGGCCGTTGGAAACTCGACGACATCATCATCGGCGTCACTGGCGCGTACCAATTGGACATCACCGTAGTCCGATCTGACGCATTCGATTCCCACGTTTCCACTAGATTCTCCGCAAAATCCTCGACCTTCGCATCAGACCTCATCCGCCCCTCCGCACAATCAGCCATGCTTGCCTTCGGCGTCCTAATCGCCGTAGCCGGCATCGCCTACCTCATCATCGCAACGTTCTCGCGCCAGTCAGCTCGGACCGATTTCGCTATCCATCACGGAGTAGGGGGATTCATCGCGGTCATCGGCATATTGTTGACCCTCAACACCTTTACCATCGGAATCGGACTTCCCACGGAAGGCAAGGGCAATCCCTTCCCATTGAACCAAGAATCGGTCGACATGGGCCTCGCAACCTACAACGCCTCATGCTCCACTTGCCACGGCGAATCCGGTCGAGGCGACGGATCGGCAGGATTGGCCCTCAACCCTCCACCAGCCGATCTCGCCATCCATGTTCCGCTTCATACCGACGACGAACTCTACCTATTCATCGCCGACGGAATTGCGGGAACGCCCATGGTCGCCCAACTAGGAAACCTAACCAGCGACGAGATTTGGCATCTCGTCAACTACATCAGGACGATATCGGAGTAGAACGTCGGCCGTTAAGCCGTCTCCGCCGCCCCGGAAGCGATCAACTCATAGATTTCCGGTCCACTGAATCCCGACTCCGTCAACACCTCACGCGTGTGTTGACCCATCAGTGGGGCCGGACTGTGAATTCTCCCCGGCGATCCATAAAGCTTCGCAGCAAGTCCAATGTTCCGCGTGCCACCGACTTTCGGATGCTCCAATGCGACATCCATGTCTCGAGCCTGAACCTGCTCGTCCTCCCAGACCTGCGCCATGTTGTAGATCGGCCCCGCAGGTACACCTGCATCCTCCAGAACATCACACCACTCGGCCGTCGTGCGTGTCCCGAACGTCTCTTCCAAATCCTTCTCCAACGCCTCACGATTCAACAAACGCCCAGCATTATCCGCATACTCTTCGACTTCTAGCAGATCCGCGCGCCCGATCGCGTTGCACATTCGTTGCCAGTTCGATTGGTTTGGCGCCCCAATTGTGATGTAACCGTCTGATGTCTTGAGCGCTTGGTACGGCGCCGAAAGCCTATGAGACGACCCCAACGGCGGCGGAATCTGACCAGTTGCGAAGTAGCTAGCGGACTCCCATACGGTATACGCGAGAGCGGCCTCCATGATACTCACTTCGAGGTACTGACCTTCGCCCGACTTCAACCGATGGATGTACGCCGACAGTATCCCGTACGCCGAATACAGCCCCGCATTCAAATCTGCCATCGGCACGCCCACCTTCACCGGCGGCGACCCGGGTATCCCTGTAAAACTCATCACACCACTCATTCCCTGCGCAATCAAGTCGAACCCCGCTCGCTCCGAATACGGCCCCGTTCTGCCGAAACCAGAAATCGAGCAGTAGATAATGCCCGGGTTCAACTCCCGCACAGTGTCGTAATCCAACCCCAACCTACCCATCACACCGGCCCGGTAGTTCTCGATAATGACGTCCGCGTCGGCCAGCATCCGCTTCATCGCCGCAACGCCGTCCGGATTCTTGAAATCGAGAACGATACTTCGCTTGTTGCGATTCATGGCGAGAAACGCAGCCGATTCGCCCTCGATGAACGGCGGACCCATCCGCCTCGTATCGTCCCCACCACCCGGTTTCTCAATCTTGACCACATCCGCACCCATGTCCGCCAACAGCATCGAGCAGTACGGACCCGCCAAGATCTGGGAGCAGTCCAATACCTTGATGCCATCGAGCGGCGTCGGCAAACCGTTCGCATCCGGTAATTGCATCGCGATCTAGTCCCTTGAATGATCCAATCCGAACGACTGCGGTTGGATGTGGAAGCAACCTCTACGCGCCAGCCATCTGGTAGATCTTGCCCTCGGTCTTGATCGCCGGAGCGTACACCATGCGAGCGCCGTGCATCTCCCTGATCGTCTCCGCACCGACATAGCCCATACACACCTGCAACGCCCCAACCAAATTCAACGTCCCGTCAGATGTCGATGACGGACCAAACAACAACTCATCGAGGGTGTACCTCACGCCAAGATCGATCCGCGTCCCCCGCGGCAACGAATCGTGCCACGTCGCCATCCCCCAATGCATCCCTTTTGCCGGTGCCTCCTCAGTCTTCGCAAACGGGCTACCGATCATCACCGCATCCGCACCACAAGCGACCGATTTACACACATCACCGCCGGTTCTCAACCCGCCATCTGTAACGATCGAAACATAACGACCCGTCTCATTGAAATACGCATCCCTAGCCGCAACACACTCCATCGTCGCCGAAACCTGCGGCACGCCAATCCCCAAAACCTCCCGGCTCGTACAAGCAGAACCAGGTCCCACACCAACTAAAATCCCGTGCACTCCCTCTTCCGCCAACTCTTTCGTCACCGAATATGTCACCGTGTTCCCAACGACTACCGGTACACCTACATCTTTCACCAGATCCGACAATCGCAACCCGATCGGGCTGTTCTTCGACCTATGCCTCTTCGTAATCACCGTGCCTTGCACCACAATCATGTCCGCTCCCGCATCAGCCGCCAACGGAGCATGCCGCTTCGCCGTCTGCGGAACGAACGACACCGCAGCCTTACCGCCACCCTCTTTGATCTCCACCACTCGCTGACCGACCAACCTCGGGTCTACCGGCTTCGAATACAGCTGCTGCAACAACCCCGTAGCCTCGTCCTTCGGCGCCGAAGCGATGTCGCTGTAGATCTCCTCCGTCTCCTCGTACCGGGTATGCAAACCATCCATGTTCAAGACCGCAACCCCACCGGCATCCGACATCTTGACCGCAAAATTCGGGTCAACCACGCTGTCCATCGCCGATGCCATGAACGGGATGTCGATGTCAAAACCGTCGAAACTCGTCGACACATCCGTCATATCCGGGTTGATCGTCTCATCGCCCGGCACGATCGCTACATCATCGTAGCCATACGCAGGCGGGAGGGTTTGCATTCCGATGGGTAGCTCCATATCTTCAGAGACTCCTGTGCTGCTGGCCTGATCGCACACTCATGCCTTCACCCTCCCCGCGCTCCAACTCGTTCCGCGCGCCCAATACCGAAGACGTCCATGAACGCCTGACGAACCGAGTATGACTGAAGCGACCCAAATCTAATGCGATACTTGATTCACTTAATTATCGCAGAAAATCGCCCGCTCCGCGACCTTCATCGACCTCGAATCCATCCCGTAATCGATGGCAATTCATAATCCCAAAATCGGCATCATCGGTGCCGGACGCGTCGGATCCTCTTTCGCACTCGCCAACTTTCCCAACGGCAACGTCGCCGCCGCATCATCGCGTCAACCCGAACACCGCGCGTGGCTCTCACAACTCCTCCCAAACATCGCTATAGTCCAAAACGCAACCGACGTAGCCAAACTCTCCGACATCGTATTCATCACCACCAGCGACGCCGCAATCAAACCCGTCTGCGACAGCATCCCCTGGCAACCCCATCATCACGTCGTCCACTGCTCCGGCGCACTAACCCTGACCGTGCTCGAGTCAGCCGCAAAAGCCGGAGCATCCACCGCCGGATTCCACCCTCTCCAAACCTTCCCCGGCTATGTCAATCCCGATCGCCTCTCCAACATTGGGTACGCCATCGACTGCAATGACGAACCCCTGACAATCTGGCTCCAATCCTTCGCTCAATCCCAAAACAGCGAAACCTTCACCATCCAAGGCGAAACCGCCCACGCCGCGTACCACGCATCTGCCGTCCTCGCCTGCGGACTCCTCGCCGGACTCGTCGGCATCTCAGCCGAACTATGGCAAAACGCAGGCATCGACCGCCCACGCGCCCTCCAACTCCTCGCACCAATACTCAAATCCACCATCGATGCCATCGCCGACGAAGGACTCCCAGACGCCATCTCCGGTCCCTACGTCCGTGGCGACCTCGAAACCATCCGCAAACACCTCGAAATCACCTCCGAAGTCACCCCCGACACTTCACGCGCATACGCCGCACTAGCCCTCGCGCAACTCCACATCCCAAACGAAAAAGGCAACCTCGACGACGCGACCCTCAACGCCATCAAAAAACTCCTCACCGACCACCTAAATTCCCTATGACACAACCCGATCTCTCATTCACCATCCGCGACATCCGCACCGCCCACCTCGCATTCCCAGACACGCCCGGATACTGGGAACAGTACCGCCGCCAGAACGAAGAACCATCCGCGACACCCGATCTCGCCCGCTACGAGTTCAAACCCGGATGGCAGACCGTCTACGCCACCATGGTCGAGACTCCCCTCGTCCGCGTCGAACTCGCCGACCTCTACACCGGATGGGGAGAATCCAACACCCCTATCGCTCCCGAAATCGTCTGCCTGATGATCGACAACGCCATCGCCGAGATGGTCGTCAACCGCGAGTTCGCTTCCCCTACCGAACTCTGGGACCTCGTATACGACTCCCAACGCGGACGCGGCGTCAACTCCGGATACTGGATGGACGCACTCGCCGCTCTCGACATCGCAATCTGGGACGCTCTAGGCAAACGCAACGACCTGCCAGTAGCCGCACTCCTCGAACCACATCCCAGAACCAACATCCCCGTCTACCTATCCGGACTCCGACGCGCCACCCTAGACGAACGCATCACCCAAGCTAAATCCCTGTCCGACCAAGGCATCCGCGGCGCAAAAATCTTCCAATCCGGCGACATCCAATCCGCCCTACAAGAACTCGACGCCCTCATGCACGGAGCACCAAACGTCGAGCAATGGATGGTCGACACACTCTGGATGTGCACCCTCGAAGACGCCATCACTGCCAAACGCGAATTCGCTGGTCGCAACTTCCGCTTCTTCGAATGCCCCCTCCAACCCGAAGACCTCAGCGGACACCGCACTCTACACCAAGCCGACGGCTCACCCATCGCAATAGGCGAACACTTCCGCACCACCTACCAACTCAACGACTGGCTCAATCCGTCGCCGATATTCGACGTCTACCAACCCGACATCGGCCGAACCAGCATAAGCGACTTCATCCGCCAGCGAGACCTTTCATACTCCGCCAACATCCCCGTCACTCCACACATGGGCAACGGAGTATCCGTCTTCCAAGCCGTCACCCTCCAATGCGCCGCGGTCTCATCCCCCGAACTACTCCAAGAGTTCCAAGGTGGACTCTCCAACCTCCTGCAAGAAGCCTCCGACACCGGATGGAAACTCAAAGACGGCGAATTCATCCTCCCAGATCGTCCCGGTCTAGGCGTATCCATCGACGAAGACGGCATCGAACCATACATCGTCCGACATTGACCGCCCCTTTCGCGGAGCGCAGCGCAGCGAAGGGGGCGCGCATGGAGCGAAGCGGAATTCGCGGGGGATGCCCGCCGAAGCGTCAGAGCCGCCCAGCGTAGACCAACCCAAACAACTAGAAAATCATTCCTATCATCCAAAATCATTCACATCCTAGTTCAAAATACACACCCGCGAGAAACACTGATTGCGCCGCTTATCAATGATTCGCTAGCAGCAATTGTTGCAATCTTTAATCATTCGTGTGATCCCATCTAACCAGACACGGACTACCAACCCACACCTGACCGCGCCTTCAAGCATTGCACGAACCGGCACAATCCCCTTCCCGTTCGGTACTTAACAGCGCCAACAGACACGGCACCGGATTCTTCCATCAGATCTTCGACCGCGGATTCAACTGGGTAGTAGCGTCTGAAGCCGTCGTCGATATCGGGATCCTCGCCCGCGTCGCCGCACAGTCTTGGGTCGCATACGACCTCACCGGATCGAGCCTTTGGGTCGGCGCAGTCGCCGCCTTCCGTGCCGTCCCATCCTTCTTCAGCCCCGCCATCGCCGCATACATCGGCAACCGCGTCAACCATCGACTGCTCGTCGCAACCATGCGAGCATTCATCGGCATCCTGGCGATCGTCCAAGCCATCCTGATCGGCACCGGTGCCATGCGACCATGGCACCAAGCCGTCCTCACACTCTTGACAGGATGTGCAATCGCCTTCGCGTGGCCATCCTTCGTCGCATTTCTCCAAGACATCGTCCAACCCCGCATGGCGACGCGAGCGAACGCCATCCTCGCCCTCTCGCACAATCTCGGTGAACTCATCGGACCCTTGGCCGTCGGCATCATCATTGCACTCGTCGGCGCCGACTGGTCATTCGCCTTCATAGCCATCCTCTACTTCGCCGGCGCATACCTCATCCTCAACGTCCCAATGCCCGACCACGACTCACGAGTCGGCAACTACCACCACCCGTACATCTGGACTCTCAGGATCGGCGTCCGCAACATTGGTCGCTCACAACCTCTACCTTGGCTCATCGCCATGCTATTGACGACGAACCTTTTCGGACTCGCCGTGTTCCCGCTGATCCCCGAATACGCCATCGCAGTTTTCGACAGCGGAGGTCTAGGCTTCGGACTCATGACCGGCACATTGGGCGGCGGACTAGCAATCGGTGCCACCAGCACCGCCTACTTCGGCATCCGCGAACGCGCCCCAACAGCCACTGTCATCGCCAGCATCGTGTGGGCCGCAGGCTCCATCGCATTCGCATATTCGCCGAACCTGCCGACAACGCTCCTCATCTTCTTCATCATGGGCATCGCCAGCATGATCTGGGGTAACGCCATACTCACCATGATCCGAGCCAACCCCTTCACCATCAACCACCCGAACATCATGAGCCTCCACACCATCGCCATGGGCATGATCCCCATCGGCTGGACCATCGGCGGCGCAATCGCCCACTTCACCACCAACGAAACTGCCCTCCTAACCTCCGCCATCGCCAGCATCACCATCCCCCTAATCGCCTACGTCGCATCACCAGCATTCCGCCGCGCCTAACCGAATACGTCATCCCCGCGATTCCAACAAACACGGCATCATCCCGCCAAACACTCCGTCATTCTGGCGAAAACCGGCGCTTCAGCGGACGGAACGTCCATCCAGAGGCGTTGGGCGAGGCGGTTCACCGAGGTGGGGTGTTCATCGATCTGAGCGCCGTGCATTTCTCTCTGTGATAACGGTTTCGCCATCCTCGCCAACCGTTTCACTGAAAACCACGCGAGATTTCTTGCCACCATGAATCTGGGGCTCTTGGGCCAGTTTTCGTCGGAGTAGATCGATCGTGCCTCCGGGTTCGCAGAGGATTTCTGGCAACCCCAACACGTCGATCAAAAGACGTTTGTCTAGCTCCGCGCGGCTGGGGTCCTCATCGATTTGGTCAAAGGGCAGAAACACCCGCGATTTCATCTCGTCAAATGCTGCCTTAGCAGCATCAATTTGTGCTTCAGTGAGAGTACGAATGTCGAACGTCGGGATGTTTGGGATACCGGTTACAGTCGTAGTTCCTCGACCGGATTGCGTTTTATTCGACACCCACCAATGCAACAAAATCCCCAGAGTGGAGTTGGACCAGAGCGCGAATGCATATTCGTGTTTCGCGTCGTCAAATACGACTGAGGGCCACGCTCTGCCGCCCATACACGGATGCTCGGTCATTGCCACGATTATTGATTGCGAGTTGAATTGGACATCTCGGTTATAGTGAGCGCGCGAGGCTGTACTCCAGACATCAGAAGCTTTCATTCGGAGATCAGGTTGTGTGATTTTTCCTATTGCTGATTTGATTCGCCCTTCAGAATCAGGCTCAACAACCATCATTCGTTCACGCTGATTGTCATGCGCCCAGAGTATCGGATAAGTTGGCGCGTGGCTGATTGGGGGTTTTACCAATTCAAAAGGCCCTCTGGGTGTTCCATCAGGCTGATCCCAATAGATGTCCGCGTGGTAGGGACCGCGGCCAGCGATGTCGCGAATGGGAACCACCGGGACAGAAATGTCAGGAAAGCCAGGTTCGGCCAATCTGCGGAGCAGCCCGCGTTCTAAGTTCCAAGCGACTTGCGCCAATTCTTCATCGATTATCCCGACAAATGGCCAAGGACCTGCATCAGGGAGTGGAGCTTGGAGCATTGCACCCAAGACCTGATTTCCGATAGCAATCGTGCTGTCACCGTCCATACGTTCAACGGAGCGTAGGTTCCCCGATGTTCGTAAGCGGGATACTTCGTTGGCCATTAACTCTGCCGCGACGGCTGAGTTCGGGGCTCGGCGCAACATTACAAAGGTTGCGCGGTCGCTCGGCACACCATTACCTTTTCGAGCAACTAATAAACATTCCGCCATGCCCGTATCAGCCGAAAACGAGGAGTCATGAGACTTGGCGCCGGCAATGGTAACAACGCAGATATCTTGACAATTTTCTCGGAGAGCCTTTCTCGCGCGTTCCCAATCCCTACCGCTCACCGCACTTAACGGCAAAACCAAGGCAATCACCCCTCCAAGTCGCGATTTGCGTAGCGCTAGATCGAGGAAATCGGCGGCGAGCCCAGCATTGCCAGTTCCGATCGGCGTACTTCCCCGTAAGTTGGCAAGTGAATTTTGCATCTTGCGCTGAACCGGTTTCGTGGTGTTGAATGCGGCAAATGCAGGGTTTCCCGACCCTCGTTTCTCACCTTCCATCCCAGTCGATCGGACGAATGGAGGATTCATGATGACGAGGTCGAAGCGACCGTGACCAACCCTAGTGACTAGATCGCGGACAATTTCCGGTGATCGTCCGCCAGCAGACACGGCGGCGGCTGTCTCCATGAACGAGGATTGAATGTTATTTGTCAAAAGATCCAACGACCCGATCGCTACACCATTGTCGTCCTGCTTGCCAAAAGGTACCGTCAAAAGACACTCGCCATCAAATGGTGTGTCAGGATGACTGCTAGCAAGCATCGCGGCAGTTAAGTGAACCGCGATATTCAACACGTCCAAACCTACGAGTCCGTACCGCATCATTGGGCCGTGCAATTCGCTGGGATTTCCGCCGTGCAACTCGTGCAAGAGCGACATCCGTTGATACGCGGTCGACAAAAGCGTACCCGTGCCACATGCAAAATCGCCGATTTGAGCACCTGCCAAAGTCTCGGCATCGGCCCAATCTGCTCCACCAGGTGGCGTGTCAACTGGTAGAGCTAGAGCGGCAAGTAACGCTGCGGCTTCAGGTCGTGTGTAGTACGTCGCGAGGAATTTACGGTCTGCGATCAGCCTTTGGAACACTAACCCCGTGAGATCGTGGGACTGGGTTACACCACCGGATACCAATTTTTGTCCCGTCTGCCACAGACGGTTAAGAACACGATGGGCGGTAGCCGTTGGCATGAGGCGTAGAATTTCTTTAGCCGACCAGAAGATCGGCCAGTAGTTCTCCGACAGAATCCGCTCCCATTCCAATACGATCTCGCCAGCAGTGAAGAGACCGCCTGGGCGGAAAGAATCAACCGGTAGAATACCGCGATTTGTGTTCATACCAGCGTCGGCAACCATGAATTCGGCTTCGGCGAGGGACTCGTGGAAGACGAGGGCATTGGCGATTACCGTCATGGCCATCCTTCGCGTTTGTCCGGCTACATCGTCATCTTGACCAAGGATGCCAGCGATTCGTGAACCCAGGTCGCTGCCGACGGCGTGGTTTTGGGTAAACTCATTTGCCGCCTGTCGGACACCGTCCTCGAGATCAGAGGCAAGTGCATCAACCCTCGGTGGTGGAACAGCGGCTCGATGCACGAGCATAGCGAGGTCGCGGATGCTTCCAACAAGCCAACCCTCCAAAGGCAATCGGATTGGTGGTCCAGTTTGGTTGTAGGTGTAAAGTGCGAATTCGAAATCGGATGCATTACGTATGGCGTTGCGTAAGGTTGGACCGTCGAGACCATCGAGTTGATCCGGGTAAACCAGCGCGATCGCCGTTTCAATCGATCGCCCAGTCGACGCAACGGTTAGGTTCAAACGGTCCTTGGCATCCCCTTCCGCTCCTGCATAGTCATCTTTCTCTGCCTCGATAACAACGGGCCATCCACTAGCTTCCTCGATAAGAATATCTGGGCGGCCGCCTTCAACCAGAACTCTTCCGGTGCGTTCACTGCGGGCACTCCAGCTGCTACGCAATTGGGACAAAACTTCTCCCAACGCTGTGTTGATCGTATGTTCGTGTGTTGTGTCGGTCACAGTTTGATCTTCAACCGTTATTTGGGTCTATTGAGATCCGCCTACGGCAAAATCTGGCATCCATCCGTCGATCGGGCATCTCTACGTCACCGTTAAATTTGGCACCTTATGGATGATATGCGGTGATTGCTTAATGTTCTCGCTGTTTTGGCGGAATGAATCGGCTTCTTCCGCTACGTCACCGTGACTGGTGACCAGAAGATTGGAATCGCCAACTTAACCCTCTCTCAACTTTCGATAATCAAATGTAACCTCCACGTTTCTCCCCACGCCACAGATCTTCTTTCTGAGTGTCCACCCAACCCCGAACAGCCCGCCCCCCACGCGTCCTCCGCGTCTTCGCAATCCCCGGCTTCGCGCGCCTACTAGCCTCCGAAGCCCTCTTCGACATCGGCGCAGTCGCACGCACCGCGCTCCAATCATGGGTCATGTACGACCTCACCGGCTCAAACCTCTGGGTCGGACTCGTCTCTGGAATGCGATCCATACCCGTCCTCGTCCTCCCCATCTTCGCCGGAGCCATCGCCGACCGCTTTGACAAGCGCAAACTCCTCGCCTTCGTCCGCGTCGGACTCGCGGCCGTCTCGATCATCCAAGCCATTCTCATCGCTCTCGACATCATCGAACCGTGGCACATGCTCGCACTCGCACTCGCCGCCGGAACCGTCGTCTCATTCGCGATGCCCACATTCTGGGCATACCTCGCAGATCTCATACCCGCACGTTCGCTACCAAGGGCCACCGCGCTCGTCATGATGGGCCAAAACGCCGGCGAGATGGCCGGACCCGTCATCGTCGGGTGGATCATCGCCTCCGCTGGAGCAGACTGGGCATACGGAATCGTCGCCGGAATCTATCTCCTCGGAGCCATCTTCATACTTAACGCTCCCAAAGGCAGATACGCCGCCCCCGAATCCGAAGACAAACCCTCCTACTACGAGAGCCTCAAACAAGGCATCGCATACGCCCGAAAATCTCCCGTCCTCCCATGGCTATTCATCATGAACGCCTCCGTCAACATCACCGGCGTCGCCATCTTCCCACTCATGCCCGAATACGCAACCAAGATCCTAGACGTCGGAGCCGTCGGATTCGGCGTCATGTCCACCGTTCTCGGCGTCGGACTCGCCATCGGCAGCATTACCATCGCCATCTTCGGCCTGCCACGACGCGTCATGCCCATCATCATCGTCTCCAGCTTCATCTGGGACTTCGGAATGATCGGATTCGGATTCTCACGCATCTACCCCTTGACTCTCTTCCTGCTCTTCGCTATGGGCATCGCCGCCATGTTCTGGGTAAACGCCATCACCAACCTCTTCCAACGCGAAGCCACCGGCGAAATGCGGGGCCGAGTAATGGCCCTCTACTCCATCGGTATGGGACTCTTCCCCCTAGGCTGGACCTTCGGCGGAACCCTATCCGTCCTCATCGGCAACGAAATGACCCTAATCGTCAGCGCCCTAGGCGGAACACCACTCATCCTCCTAGCCATGCTCCTAACCCCAGGCCTCCGCCGCTCGTAAACCAAATCGCCCCTTCGCGCAGCGAGTGTGGTGTGCCCGGTCGGAAATGAGGCGAGGTTTCCCCCGCCATGCGGGGGAAATGCCAGAAGAGCCTGCCCCGTACCCCGATACGGGGACAAAGGGAGCACACCCCCTTCAATTAAACGCGCTCCATCACTGATTAGTCGTAACCGTCCAGCTCCCGTCGCCATTCGGCTCGAAGCTGATCTCTGCCTCGAACACGTCGATCACTTCGTACTCTTCGGCACAGACCTCATTCACACCAACCATGAAACCTGACATCATCACTGACCCTTTTCCACGGCATATCGAGCCGTCGGCTCCCACCCAAATATCTAGGTCCGCCGGCCTACCCTCATCGCCTTCGTAGCTGCAACCTTCACCCGGCTGCATCACCACACCGTTGCTGCACTCTCCCACGATCGTGGGTTCAGAATCGACCCCACTTCCCGCCGAAGTCGACGCACCGGAACTCTGAGCCACCGTTGGCACGGGTGTCGCGGTTGGTTCTTCCCCGCCTCCGCAAGCCAGCATCGTAGCCGTCAACATCAGAATTGCAACCAATATCAAGTTTTTCATGGTCACCTCGTCGCTTCGTCGCGTTTCTTGCTACACAGTCTACGCATGCCGCCATACTCTTGGCTACAAACTTACACGGTTTGCAACCTATTCACAACCGACAACCAGCACGCCCAATTCCTATAGCAACCCGATAATCTACACCCTACACCCAAAATCCAACCCGTTCATGAAGTCCCCCAAGATCCCCGTCAAAACACCGCCACAACGCAAACACGAATCCTGCAAATTTTCAGTATCCAGCCTTCCAACCAACGATACCCTAGCGGCGGTGTTGAGCGACGACGCAATCGCAACGATCGGTCCGATGCTCGTCTAGCGCGCAATCGATCAAAACAACGCTACAACTGTATGTCAAGCGCACTGAGACGCATTGCGTCGCTGAAAAACCTAGGACCGAAATCAGCCGCACAGATCGTCGCGGCCGGCATCGATGGGCCAGATGAAATCCGCGAATTAGGCGCGGCTGTAGTGTTTCACCGCGTCAAGTCAAGATTTCCCGACTCGACATCGCTTAACCTCCTGTGGGCGCTTCAAGGCGCACTCATGGAGGTTCACTGGCACGACGTTCCCGGTGAGATCAAGCAGCAACTCCTCACCGAAGTAGAGTCTCTCACGAACCGTTGATTGATTGGCCGGACGGAGGCGGACAGTTGATCGCGGAAGTGAATTCAGAAATCCTCGCAATTTTTCGGATATTTGTTCCACAACAGCGATTTGTTGTGTTACTCTTGTGCTAACACATATGTGGCGTGTGCCGCAACATCGAAGGCATAACATTAAGGAATATCAGCATGGCTAGCAAAAGCACTGCAACTCTGGAACGAGAAATTCTCGAGAGTATCGAAACCGAATCTGTAGAGACCGACAAGCAAATGGCAACAACCAAACGGAAAAGCTCCCGAGAACGAGCCTTGGAAGAGGCGATCGCCCAAATCGAACGCAATTTCGGGCGAGGCGCAGTTATGCGCATGAGCGAGAACGACAGCTTTCGCAACGTCGAAGCCATATCAACTGGATCTCTTTCGCTAGACATCGCTCTCGGCATCGGTGGCCTCCCCCGAGGCAGGATCATCGAGATCTACGGCGCGGAATCGGCCGGCAAATCCACACTTGCCATGTCCACGGTCGCACAGGCGCAAAAGGCTGGCGGTGTGTGCGCGTATGTCGACGTCGAACACGCCATGGACCCCGTCTACGCAAAAGCCATCGGCGTAGACATCGATTCACTGCTGATATCGCAGCCCGACTCGGCCGAACAGGCGCTTGAGATCGTCGAACACTTGGTTCGCTCTTCCGCTCTCGACATGGTAGTGCTCGACAGCGTTGCGGCTTTGGTTCCGGCATCCGAGATACGAGGCGAAATGGGAGAGTTTCAAGTCGGCGCACAAGCCCGACTCATGTCCCAAGCCCTCCGAAAACTCACCGCCACCATCAACAAAACCAAAACCGTCTGCATCTTCATCAACCAGCTCCGTGAAAAAGTCGGCGTCATCTACGGCAGCCCTGAGGTTACCCCCGGCGGCAGAGCATTGAAGTTCTATTCCAGCGTCCGCCTCGACATGCGTCGAAAGGAATCGCTCAAGAGCGGAAAAGACATCACCGGCAATCGTGTGCGGGTACGCGTCGTGAAAAACAAAGTCGCTCCCCCGTTCCGGCAAGCCGAAGTGGACATCATCTTCAACGAGGGCATCAGCATGGAAGGCGACCTCTTGGAGCTTGGCGTCGAGCACGGCATCCTGCAAAAACGCGGGTCATTCTATTCCTACGGCGAAACAAGGCTCGGGCAAGGCCGCGAAGCTTCTCGAATCTTCCTCAAAGAACACCCCGAGATGCGCGATGAGGTCGATGTGCAGGTCCGCAGCATCACTTTGCCCGACTAGAAATCCGACTAAATCGTAGCTGCTGGCGATCAGCTACGCCCTTTAGCGACGCGTTGATCAAGCAAACCACGTCTCAGAACAGCTATTCAACGTCCACATAACGGGATGTGAATGAATCCGTACGCCGACGTGCGAGGATTCTGTCCGTTTATGATTAGCACATGGTTATCAACGCGCTATTGATCGTAGGCGCACTCCTTGGTAGCGCCTTCATTTCGGCTGCCGAATCGGCGTTGCTCAGTGCACGACCGTCACACATTCAGCACCTAGCTGAGAACGGCGATCGACGTGCACACGCTGTGATGCGGGTGCTCGAGCGCTACGAGAACTTTTTCGCGACGATTCTTCTCGTCGGGAATCTGTTCAATGTGCTCGTCGCTACAGCTTCGACCAGCTTGATCATCAACTCGATCGGCGGCGGCGAGAACACCGTTATGACCACGATCATTTCGACCGCCGCGGCGACAGCGATGGTCTACATCGTCGGCGAACTCACTCCCAAGACGCTCGGCGCTATAGCGCCGGAAACGTGGTCGTTGGCGGTCGCTCACATAATCCTCGCCATCATGACAGTTTCCAAGCCGATAGTGTGGGTGTTCACCCTCCTACCGCGTGGGCTGCTCAGATTGTTCGGCATCTCGGATATCGACACCCGCCCCGGCTACACGCAAGGCGAATTGAGCCTGATCATCGACCAGAGCCAGGAACAGGGATTGTTTGACGACACCCACGGCGAAATGTTGGACAACCTGATCGATTTTGGAGCTCGTGACCTCCGAGACCACCGGGTTCGAGTACATACCAGCCAGATCGTGTGGCTGAACGAACGCGACACCCTCCACACCTTCTTGGAAAAATACCGTGAGCATGTTGAAGACATAAACACGACGGAAGAGCCGCACCGGTCTCAACCCGGTTTCGTGGTTCAACGCGGGGAACCTCTCCGCATCGGCTATTGGTACGAACTCGATCAATTGGCCGGAGCCATTTACGCCAACGATGTCATCAAATTCATCGCCGACGGGGGAGATGACGAATTGGACACCCCGGTCACCGAATTGATGCGAACCGACATCTTGGTTTTGGCGGACACCACCAAGCTCGACGACCTGTTTACCGAGATGATCCGAACTGAGCAGCACTTAGCCGTCGCGCACAACGAAGAAAACCGGATCAACGGACTGGTCACTTTGAACGGCTTGCTAGAGATGATGCGGGGAGACGACGATGACACGTTAGTCATCGAGGAGAAAGCCGTTCAGCAACTCGAAGAAGACACCTACGTCTTACCTGGCGCGCTCTCGGTTGAAAGAACGCGCGACGAAACGGGTATCGAAGTGCCGCAGAACGAGCGGTATGAAACTATTGCCGGCTTCTTCATTGATCGGGCTCAGCGGATGCCCGAGGTCGGTCAAACAACTACCTACGATGACGCGATCTACATGGAAGTCCTCGAAATGGACGGCAATCGCATCGAACGTCTGAAGATCAAAAACATCGCTACCGACGAGGGATCCGAACCAATCGGGCAGAGACAGACCTCCTCATGACGCTCAAATGCGACCCAAAACAGACGACCGTACCTTTCTGCTAAAACTCGACGAGGGGCTCTCAACCGCGGGCGTATTGCCCCAACACTCCATCGTCTGTGCGGTTTCAGGCGGACTCGATTCGACCGCATTGCTGCTGGGATGCAAAAGGTTGCAACATCGATATCGCAACTTGGCCGCGGCGCATTACAACTACCGGACCCGCGGTGAAGCATCTGACGGGGACGAAGAGTTCGTTCGCAATCTGTGCGCCGATGAAGGCATTGCGCTACATGTTGGCAGTCCGAATCATCCAGTCGAGAATCTCGATGAGAACTCTGCGCGTCAAGAACGTTACGCATACCTTGCAAAGATCAGTGACCAAGTCGGGGCGGATGCCATCCTCGTGGCGCACACCGTCGAGGATCAGGCGGAGACGGTATTGCTACGCATCGCGCGCGGCGCGGGATTGAGAGGTGCCAGCGGTATGCGAGCAGTTCGGCGAATACAAACACCTGCGAACCGAGAGGTGAATATCGTTCGACCGATGCTTTGCGCCACGCACCGAGACGCTGAGACTTTCCTCAACTCCCTCAAGATCACGGCGAGACATGATAGATCCAATGACGATTGGCAGCGTTACGCCCGAAACCGAATCCGGCACCGCGTTATTCCAGAACTTCAAGCGTTGAACCCCGGCGCGATCGCCGCGATCAACAGATTCGCCTCGATCATGGCATCGAACAGTGACTTGGTCAATGTGCTCGTGCGCGACGCGATGAGCAAATCCGCGACCGATACGACCAACGTCTATCTGCGATCTCGCATCACCCAGTTACACCCGGTTGTATCCGCAGCAGTGTTGACCGAAATGCACAACGCAGTTGCTGACGCAGATTCTCAGCTCGATGAGGTACACCTGACCAGATTGATCGACATGATCGCATCTGGCAAGTCTTCAAGCTACGATTTGCCGGGTGGAGTTGTGTTCAAGACCGATCACATGCACATTCGCATGGAGGGCGCCAACTCGGTTTCGAGCGATGTCGTCCCCTATCCGCAACCCTTGGGTCGCACGACCGAGTTGGCGGTTCCGGGAGAATTAGACCTAGGAAGTGGCTTCACCGTCACCGCGTCGATCAGACCGTGCGCTGCTGGGATTCCAACAACAGCATCCAATGAAGCATGGTTGAACCCCGAGATTGCGGTGAACAACCGATTAGAGGTGAGAAATCGCAGACCGTCAGATAGTTTCAACCCCTTGGGAATGAAACAAGATGTCGACCTTTCGGATTTCCTAATCAAAGCGAAGGTAGCCGCGTCTTGGCGCGACCGTATCCCGTTGGTCACGTTGACGGATAATGGTCGGATCGCTTGGTTGCCCGGTATCAGACCAGCTGAATGGGCGAAATTATCGCCTGCTCACCAAACCGCGTTGCACTTAAAGATCGAACTCGATCACCCGAAGACATGAGCGCCAACACAATCGGGACATCAGTTGAGTTCGCGCTGCAACATGCGGTCGTTGTGAACTCGTCCAGGAGGCATCCCGCGCGGGGCTACGGCCTTCCCATCGATCTCTTTGATCGCCGCCACTACTGGAGCCGGATGCGCAGCTGCGATGTAGCGGCCAACTATGTACAGCCCCACCTCCGCATCTGAATTTTCGTACTCTGCAATTAACTCTGGCGTCAATTCGCCAGCAACATAGACATCAACCGAACTGAAGCCGGCATCGGACAACCGAGCTTTAAGTTCAGTCGCTAATGCAGGTGTCCCGGCGCCAAGATTTTCTGGGACGTTGATTTTCACAGCCCGCAGAGGGTTCGTGGTGCCGCCGCTCAGCGCGTATGCGGCATCCAACGCTTCCTGGATCGTATCCCCAGTCGTGGGGATCGGCATGACTCGTTGTGCGCCTAACCGGCTATGCCGGTCGTATACAGTCATCGCGCGGTCGGCAGCACCCCAGATCAGCACGAAGTCATGCGTCATAGAGCCTTGAGGCACGGTCGCCGTGCGATCACCTCCCTTTTGCGTGGAAACCGCAGCACATCCGCCTACATAGGCCGAGTACTCCATAGAATCGACCACGTCGGGATGGATGTACGGTGAGCCGCTGACTATGACGCGCGTGTTGCCAGCTGCTTGGACGCACTCGCTCGCGGCTGTCGCCCATCCGATACTGGACGCAAATATGCCGGTGATGACATCCCTGTACATTCCGAAGGCTGCATACGGCCCGACGATTCGCAGGATAGTCTCGTCCTCGCTGATGGTGTCACCATCCGAAAGAGAAAACACTTGAGAGTTTGAAACCGGCAGGCGGCCTCGTAGGAAAGGCAATATCTCGTTCACTCCAGACAAAATGCCATCCCCTACGGCATAGACCTCGAAGACAACGCTCGGGTTACGCTGTTCGGTTCGTAGGATCGCCTGCGCGTTGTGGTAATCGATCGATACCGTCGCGCCGCGCAACGTCGGCGAAGAAAGTTCTAGTTCTTCTGATGGTGTGAGCATCGGTTCAATCCACTGTCCGTTTCAACTCTGCGAGACAGGTTACATTACGCCGAGAGTCCGACTTTGCACGATGAGGCATCCTTCTAACGTCAACTTTCGATCCGCGGCACGCTAGCAGGTGAGAAACGAACTCGCAACAATCCCTTTATGTCTTCGATTGCCGTTGATACCACCCGAACTCGGGTATCCGGATCATCGACCCAATGAACCGGGATCTCTTTGATTTTGCAACCAGCGCGCAGACTCAGCAACAAGAGCTCGGTATCAAAAAACCATCCCGTGTTTTCAACGTGTGTAACCACGTTGTCTGCGACTTCACGCGACACCGCCTTGAACCCGCATTGGGCATCACGAAAGGTCTTCCTCGGAAACATCAGACGAATTAGTGCGTTGTAAGACCTCGAGACAATTTCGCGCTTCAATGTCCGACGCTCAACCCGCGAATCTGGTAACAGCCGCGAACCGATAGAGACGTCATAACCCTCCCGTCCAATAGCGTCAACGAGTGGTTCAAGCGAATCGAGCTGCGTCGACAGATCTACGTCCATGAAGCATCGAACGTCGGCATCGCTCTCCAACCATGCTTTCTTCAACGCTCGTCCACGTCCGCGTTGCTCCAGTCGAGTCAATCTCACATTTGGGTAGTCATCCGACAGTTGCCGCCCGACCTCTGGGGTTGCATCTTCGGAACCGTTGTCCGCTATGGTGACACTCCAGTCCCAATCGGCATCCACGCCTTCCGACAGATGATTGGTCAACGTTGCGATGCAATGCGGCAACGAGTGCTCTTCGTTGAGCACCGGAATGATGATGTCTACTGAAAGTCTGGACACTTCGGTTTCGTGAACACTCGATGTATCAATGATAGAAATGCCGCTTCCCAGCGAATATCATCGCAACACCCAAATCGTTTGCCGAGGCTATGACGGCATCATCGTTCACCGAACCGCCCGGTTGAACAACCGCTTTCACACCTGCTTCCGCGGCAACCTCCACCGCGTCTGGGAATGGGATAAAGGCATCAGATGCCATCACCGCGCCTTCGGATCGATCGCCTGCGACCCGCGCTGACAAGTGCACACTCGTCACACGGTTCGGCTGTCCGGCTCCCATGCCGACTAGCGTTCGATCCTTCGCAAACACAATCGCGTTGGATTTGACGAACCTGCACGCCCGCCATGCGAACCAAAGATCGACTTGCTGGCGCTCAGTCGGTTGGCGTTCCGTAACGACACGCATGGTTTGGAAGCCATCATCTGCAAGTTCGTCGGGCTCCTGCACGAGTGCGCCGCCAGAAACCGATCGAACTTCCCAACGTGCTTCGCGATGTTTACGCACCCTCAAGACACGGGTTCGACGGCGTTTGCGCAGTATCTCCAATGCTTCATCGTCGTAATCTGGTGCGACAACGATATCTAACAACAATCCGTGCATCTTCTCCGCGGTATCGGCAGACAAACACTCGCTGAAAGCTACGATTCCACCAAACGCAGAAACAGGATCACCGGAACGTGCCGCTTCCCAGGCATCGGTCTGGTTTTCCCGGACGGCCAATCCACACGGATTCGCGTGTTTGACGACCACGGCGGCATGGGGACCAAATCCAGAGAACGAACGAGCGACTGCCCAAGCCGCATTGGCATCGAAGTAGTTCAGGTAAGACATGTCGATGCCGTGAAGCTGTTCGGCGTTGACAACACCACCATCTTCGCCGGGCAACGAGTAGATTCCGGCATGTTGATGAGGATTCTCGCCATAACGAGGACTAGCAACAAGCGAATAACCAAACGTCAACTCCGCTGGCAATTCAGGCTCCGCATCCTCGTCTGAGCTCCTATCAGCATCTTCCCGAAGATAGGTTGCGATAGCGGTGTCGTAAGCGGCAACATGTTGGAATGCCTTGGTTGCCAATCTCCGACGCTCAGACTGGGTAACCTCGCCATCGCGGATCATCGTACCCACTTGTTTGTAATCCGCGGGATCAACCACGATCACTACATCGGGGTGGTTTTTTGCCGCCGCGCGGGTCATCGCCGGACCGCCTATGTCGATGTTCTCCAGCGCATCACGCAACGACGTTTCGGGGTTGCGGACGGTTTCAACAAACGGGTAAAGGTTGTTAACGACTAAATCGATCTCGCGAATGCCAAGACGCTCCAACTGCCGTTGGTGATCCTCGTCGTCGCGAAGTGCCAGCAACCCGCCGTGTATGTTCGGGTGGAGAGTTTTGACGCGGCCATCCAGTATCTCTGGAGCACCCGTGAGTTCCGAAACCTCAATCACGTCGATGCGGTTGGCCCGTAACTCTGCAGCGGTGCCGCCAGTTGACACGATGTCGTATCCGCATTCAGCGACCAGCTTGGCGAATTCAACCAAACCCCGCCGATCATATGCGCTCATCAACGCGATCTTCTTTGTTTTTTTCACCGCTTGAATACTCGCGTTACTAATTCAAAGATTCCGCAACTCGACCTTTGGCCCAACGCCGTCGTGTAGCGTCGCTTTACCGATGATCCACGCATCCTCTAGTTGGTCGAGAAGATAATCAACGTCGCTCGGGTCAGCGCACACGATCATGCCCACACCCATGTTGAAGACGTTGTACATCTCCTCGGTCGCGATGTCACCGCGTTCTTGAATGTAGTGGAACAGCGGCGGTGTCGGCCAAGATTTGACATCGATTTGCGCACCAAGGCCCGCTGCCATTGCACGCGGAACATTCTTCTCGAAGCTGCCGCCTGTGATGTGTGCCAAACTTTTCACACGGTTCATCACTGGTCGTAGCTGCTCCAAATACGACTTGTGTGGAGCCAGAAGGGCCTCGCCTAAAGATCGACCGTCTTCTGGCACCTCAACATCCAAAGCGCTCGGGTCATCGTCTGAATTGAAGATTGATCGGACGAGCGAGTAACCGTTGGTGTGCAACCCGCTGGAAGGCAATCCAATGAGCACATCACCTGCTATAGTCTCATCTGGTCGAAGCATCTGGTCGCGCCTGACTCTACCCACGATGAAACCGACCAAATCGTAGTCATCGCCGTGATAAACACCGGGCAGTGACGCTGTTTCTCCGCCGATCAGTGCACATCCGTTTTCTACGCAACCTGTCGCTACTCCGGTGAGTATCTCGGCGATCAGATCGTCGTCATAACCGTCAAGACCGATGTAGTCCAAGAAGAAAAGCGGTTCAGCCCCGGCTGGAAGTATGTCGTTAACACAGTGATTGACGATGTCGATGCCGATCGTGTCGTGCTTCTGCATAGCTTGTGCAATCCGCAACTTTGTACCGACTGAATCGGTGCTCGCGACCGTGAGGTACTCACTGTTCGGATCAACGTCAAACACGCCACCGAACCCGCCGGGGGCTGACATCACACCCTCCGCGTACGTCGATCTCGCGATCTCGCCGATGCGGAGTTTCACGCGCGCAGCAGCGTCTAGATCAACCCCCACAGCCGCGTACGCCTTAGCCGATACTTCTGTCATCCGCAATCTGCGCCAACTGGTTCTGCGACTAGCTTATCCATGCGAAGCTTGTCCATCTCGAGTTGCACGTCAATCGGATATTTTCCGGTGAAGCAACCGCGGCAATACTCGTTTCGACCAGCCGAAACCGCCTCTTCCAGACCCTCCAGACTCAAATAGCTCAAGGTGTCTGCGCCGATGATCTCGCAGATTTCGTCAATCGAGTAGTTGGCAGCAATCAACTGGTCGAGAGTAGCCATGTCCACGCCAAAGTGACAGGTGGATTTAATCGGCGGTGCCGCAACGCGGACGTGTACTTCTTTAGCACCGGCCTCCCGCAACATCTTGACCACGTGCCTCACCGTCGTGCTTCGTACGATAGTGTCGTCAACTACGATGATTCGTTTCCCATTTATAACTTGCCGCATGGCATTGAACTTCGTCCGCACGCCGATGTCGCGCATGTACTGGTCCGGCTGAATAAAAGTCCTGCCGACGTAGCGGTTCTTCACGAGCCCTTCGGCGTAAGGAATGTTCGCCTCGGCGGCGTATCCGGCGGCATGTGGGGTTGAGGAGTCAGGAATGCCAATGACGAGATCGGCTTCAGTCGGATTTTCGCGGTACGCGATCGCACCCATCTGCATTCGGTTCTGGTAAGCCAAACTCCCGTCGAGGATGCTGTCCGGCCTCGCGAAGTAGATCTGCTCGAAGATGCACATCTTGTGGGCGATGGTGGCCTTTGGCCAGACGCGGCTTGTGATCCCGTCGCGGTTGACCACGACGACTTCCCCAGGTTCCAGCTCGCGGTCGAATTCGGCTCCCAGGTTGTCCAGCGCTGCGGTCTCAGATGCGAAGACCCAACCGCCGTCCAGTTTGCCGATGCACAACGGGCGAACGCCGAGCGGGTCGCGAACCGCGATCAACTCGTGCTTCGTCATCATGATCAACGAATACGCACCGCTCAACATCGACATCACTTGGTCCGAAACATCGAACCAGTCTTCGCCGGGTGTTTTGGCGTAGAGTTCAGCGATCACTTCGCTGTCGGAGCTGCCGGTGAAGACGCTGCCGTACTCTTCCCGACAAAACTCGCGTAGCGGCAAGGCATTGATGACGTTGCCGTTGTGTCCCAACGCAATCGCTCCCCTAGGACCGTACGCCAGCAATGGTTGAGCGTTGTGGCGCCGATTTGAACCAGTGGTGGAGTAGCGGGTGTGGGCGATCGCCAAATGCCCTTGCAGGCCAGTGAGGTCGTTCTCTTGGAAAACTTGGGAAACGAGCCCCACTTCTGCGGTCAGACTGAGTGCCAAACCATTTGAAGCCGCGATGCCGGCACTCTCTTGCCCTCGGTGTTGGAGAGCGAAGATTCCGAAGAACGCGGCGCGTGCGGCTTCATGTCCTGGGGTGTATGCACCGAATATGCCGCAAGCTTCTCGCGGCTTCTCGTTGCTAACAGCAACGATTTCGGTCTCGGGTTTTAGCGGGTCACACAAGTCCGGTGCAGTCGCAACGTGGCGCAACGTTCCTTTTCCCGACATCGCCCGTGCACGTGCAAGTTAAATGTTAATTTCGATTCACGATTCGCGCACATCGTTTGGCGCAGAACCTAGACTGGCGGTACGACCCACTCTGGCGCCTCACCGCGCGCTACCCTCGCTACGTTGGCAACTGCATTTGCAGTTGCGTTGTGCTCTGATTCGAGCGCGCGAGTGGCCAAATGCGGTGTTACGACAACGTTGGGAAAGTTTGGTAAATCGTTGTCCGGCTCGATTGGCTCGACCTCTGTCACATCCAGACCTGCTCCAAAAATCTGGCCATCCTTCAATGCGCGCTTCAACGCGGCTTCATCAACCACCGGACCTCGGCATGTGTTGACAAGAATCGCGGAGTTCTTCATCAACGCGAATTCACGGTCAGAAATCATGTGGTGCGTCGTTCGCTCCAAGGGGACATGCAGGCTAACGATGTCGGAGGTTTCCAACAGTTCGTCGAGTTCTACGAACTTCGCGTGTGTCGCCTCGATATATTCATCGTCGTAGTCGACGACATCGTAGTAGACCACCTCGCACTCCCAGCCTTGGAGACGTTTCGCCACCCTCGAACCGATTCTGCCGAGCCCCACGATCCCGATCCGTTTCCCGACTAGCGTGTGGAACTCGGTTCGGTCGCCACCCACTCCGGCCATCCAAGTACCGTTTTTGACGGATTCGATCTGGCGATCGATCTTGCGCTCAACCGAGAGCATCAAGATCACGGCGTGTTCGGCGACTGCGACGGCGTTTGCGCCACCGTTGTTTGACACCGAAATGCCGAGTTCCGCCAGTGCGCCCTTGTCCATCCAATCGGTCCCAGCACTGAATGTCTGGATCAAGCGGAGGTTTTCGAGTTTCGAGATTAACTCGGTGTCGAAAGTTCGGTGCCCCGCGGGAATCAGAGCAACTGCGTCTTGGCATTCCTGCAACACGTCTTCAAGCGGTTGCTCAGAGTCGACGAACTTGAGCTCCAACTCGGGGTACTTCTTCGCTTCCTCACTTAGCTCTGTATTCCGCAATGACACGCGAGCATCAGACATTGGACCCAGAAGAACCGCTATGGGCATCGTTTCGACTCTCGACTTTCTCGTTGTTCAACTTCTGCGGACTTGCAATGCGCCTCATTCGGCAGATGCTTGCGACCGCAAGTAGCGAATTATACTAATTTCTAGGCGCACATCTGTGGCATTCATCATTCTCCCAGCGCAATGGCAAAACGATAAATCGGCTGTTCTCCCAAACGGGATTTATCGTCGCACATATCCTCGCAAATGCCCGAATCCAAACTCGAACGCGCCACGATCCGAGTTCCCGCCACCAGCGCGAATCTCGGACCAGGCTTCGACTGTCTAGGCATCGCAGTCGATCTGTGGAATGAAACCATCGTCACGCGCGGAAGCAAGGCGATCACGATCCGTGGCGAAGGCGAAGAATCTCTACCGGTCGACGATCAGAACCTAATCGCAGAAAGCGCCCAGCACGCTTTTCAAGAAATCGGCGTCGATGATATCGAATTGGGATTCGATTGCAGAAACAACATTCCGCTTGCCCGCGGGCTTGGTTCGTCGTCTGCCGCAACCGTTACCGGGATTGTTGCTGCGTTTATTTTCGCAGGCTATGACCTCGACGATATCGAGACCCTTAACTGGATATTTGCCATCGCGGCCGACATCGAAGGGCATCCTGACAACGCCGCTCCGGCAGTTTTCGGTGGATGTCAGATCGGGATCTTTGCAGACGGCCGATCAGATGCCAGCGGGTGGGTCAACAGCCGGATCGAGATTCCGGACGAATTGAAGGCGGTCGTTTTCGTGCCTGACTTCTCGATGAAAACTGTAGAAGCCCGTGGTATCTTGCCTGACACAGTGTCTCGATCAGATGCCGTGTTCAACGTCGGACGCGCCGCGATGCTGGTGCATGCCATCGAGACGCGTCAGTGGCATCTGCTTCGTCATGCTACTGATGATCGGTTGCATCAACCGCAACGGATCGCCAAATTGTTCCCAAGATTCCGGCCGATCGCGCGCGGCGCTCTGGATGCTGGCGCGCATGGGGTATTCCTGTCGGGTGCGGGGCCGGCAATAATGGCTTTTGCGACGGACAGGTTCATGACGATCTGTTACGAAATATCTGAAAACGCTCGTAAAGCGCAGGTCGTCGGGAAAGCGTTGATCCTGGATCTATCGAACAGCGGTGTACAAGTTCAAGCAACTGCCTCAACGTAGAACTTCCTGAGATGTACGAAAAAAAACAGCTGGTAGTTCAGAAATTCGGCGGTAGTTCGCTCGCCAGCGAAGAACTTTTGCGCAACGTCGCCGCCCGTGTATGCGAACGTCGTAAAGATGGAGCGGACCTAGTTGTATGTGTATCCGCGATGGGCGACACGACTGATGAACTTCTCAGTCTCGCTAATCGGTTGTCTGGCGACGAGTCTCCGAGTCCACGCGAGACTGACGCATTGATCTCGACGGGAGAACTCGTCAGCGCTTCACTGATGGGAATAGCGATCCGCGGTCTAGGACACGATGCGATCAGCTTGAGCGGAAGGCAGGCGGGCATCCGAACCGATGAAACATATGGTTCCGCACGTATCGCGAACATCGATCCGAAACGGATATTAGGCGAACTTGATCGCGGCAGAATCGTGGTTGTGGCGGGTTTCCAAGGCCTGACACCGACCGATGACACCACCACTCTCGGCCGAGGTGCATCGGACTTGACTGCAGTAGCTATCGCCGCGTCGATTAAGGCTGACATCTGCGAGATATACACCGATGTCGACGGCATCTACACCGCTGATCCTAGGCTTGTGCCCAACGCGCAAGTAATTCCGCATATCGGATACGAGGAGATGCTTGAGATGGCATCACTCGGCGCAAAGATGAATCCTCGGTCGATTGAGATGGCGGCGGTCCATAAGGTTCCGATGCTTATCACTTCATCTTTCAATCCAAACGCCAAAGGAACCAGAATCGGTAATTTCGAGGACAGCAACAATATGGAGATACGAAAAAGCATCACCAGCATCGCGACCGAGAGAGCGGTTTCGAGAGTAACCCTGATCGGGGTCGCTGATCGACCTGGCATCGCAGCCGCGATTATGACACCACTCGCCGACGCAGGAATCAGTGTCGATGTCATTGTCCAAAACGTCTCTACAGGCGGTTTGACCGATCTTTCGTTCACTGTAGGACAGGAGTATCTGCAACGCGTAACCGAGATAACATCGGCTAACGATGAAGTCGAGTACGCCGATCTGGCAACGCGCGACGGGCTAGCGAAGGTCAGCGTCGTCGGAACCGGTATGACCAACTCCCCCGGATATGCGGCGCGCATGTTCCGAGCGCTGGCCGACGCGGGAGTGAACATCGAGATGATCACTACTTCCGAGATCAGAATCACTTGCATCGTCGACCAAAAAAACGTGGCATCAGCAGCCAAGGCGATACACTCAGAATTCGAACTTGAGGTAGTTTAGCGGCGTTCAATCCATAAGATGGCAACCCAGCAAGCCATGGCGATCAAAATCGTCGGCGAGTTCGACCGCGACGTGACGGTTGCGGTCGTGATACCGACTTTCAACGAAGCCGAGAACATCGGAAATATCGTCCAACAACTCTTCTCCCTCGACGTTGACAAACTGGGCATCTTGTTCGTCGATGACGCGTCGCCAGATGGAACGGGGGAGATTGCCGACGGGTTGGCCACTCAACACTCGGGCCGCATCTTGGTAGCGCATCGTGGCGGCAAGCAGGGGCTCGGGACCGCTTACATCGCCGGTTTCAAGCTCGCACTCGACAACGATGTTCAACAGGTGGTCCAGATGGATTGCGATCTGTCGCACCCACCGGCAGAAGTTCCTGCGATGCTGGATGCTCTCGAACACTCCGACGTCGTGGTCGGCACGCGATATAGCGACGGCGGTGACGTGGATCCGAATTGGAAGATGTCGCGCGTGTTGCTCAGCAAATGGGCCAACTTCGGAATCCGGACAATCTTGGGATTGAGGGTCCATGACGCTACTGGCGGTTTCAAGGCATATCGTAGCGATGCTCTGAAGGCGATTGATCCTGAACGTCTGACCGTAGCCGGCTTCGGTTTCCAAGCTGAGATGGCGTACCGAGCTCAGCAGTGCGGATTGACAGTCTCGGAGCACCCGTACACCTTTATGGAGCGCACCGCAGGGAAGTCCAAGATGTCGCTACAGATCGCGATAGAGGCTTTTTGGCGCCTAACTTTGCTTCGATTAAAGAGGAACTGAACTGAATCCCCGCTGGCTGACGCGAGCATTTGCGGACGTAGGTCTACTCATACGAGAATAGATTTGTTCGGGCTTCATGCGATGCCTGACAGAAACCACACCAGAATCAACCACATGACGACGAATACTTTCACGATCATCGGCGAAAACATCCACTGCACTAGAGTGGTCAAGCGTGGCGGCATACGCGGTCACGTCTTCGATGATGGTTCAGAGGCTGTCAAGTATCGGATCGATGGGGAGTTGAATTTCGTCCGAGTGCCGAAATTTTTCGAAAACACTCAACCCTATCAACAGGGCAACCTCAAGCACTTCATGATCGCCGTTTGGAAGGGCGTCAACTGCGACGGCGAGGAGGCGGGGGAAGGCGAAGCTTACATCAAATACGAGGTTGACCGGCAGATAAAGGCCGGCGCGGCTTATCTCGACCTGAATGTTGACGAACTCTCGCACCGTGTGCCAGAACAGATCGAAGCGATGCGGTGGCTCGTCGAATATGTTCAATCAGTCGCCGAGATTCCGCCGAGTATCGATTCGTCGAACTCGGAGATCATCCAAGCTGGACTCGAGGCATATGATCGGTCGTCAGGGCGGCCGATGGTCAACTCTGTCGCGTTGGAGCGTTTGGAAACCTTGAACCTCATCGCTGAGCATGATGCGATGTGTATTATCTCCGCGGCGTCTGAGAGCGGGATGCCAGAAGATGCGGACGAACGATTAGAAAACGCAACCCGCGTCGTCGACGCGGCGAGTGACCGCGGCATTGCGTACGAGGACATGTTCATTGATCCGCTCTTTTTCCCGGTGTCAGTCGACAAAGCATATGGGCCACATGCGTTGGGGGCGATCTCGAAACTCCGCGAGCGCTTCGGAGACGATGTCCACATCACTGGTGGTATGAGCAACGTGTCGTTCGGTTTGCCCAAGCGCGCCTTAGTAAATGAAGCCTTTGTGAGATTGGCAGTCGATGCTGGCGCAGATTCGGGTATCATCGACCCTATCCAAGTGAAGATTGACCGCGCCATGAACCTCGATATGGACACCCCGCGCGTTCAGTACGCAGTTGATCTCCTGGAAGGCAGAGACGATTTCGCCATGAACTACATCACTGCTTTTCGCAACGGCGAACTCGACTAATCCGTCTCGACGGAACTTTTTGTCGCTTCGGCATCCTAAGAGGATTTGAGGAGGCGTCATCCTTTGACTATCGCACGAAGATCTAACTCGTTTAGCCGCAGTTTCAGATGGGCTGGTCAGGCGTTTTGGTTCGTTTACCACAACGTCAACGACTTCATGTCGGTGAACGGTCACTACCTCGCGGCGGCCATCGCGTTCTACAGTTTTTTGTCGATATTCCCGCTTACTATCGCGTTGATCACTTTTTGGAGGTTGGCGGTTGGTATTGAAGGGTTTGAGGATAGGCTCATCACCGGCATCGTGGCACAAATCCCCGTGCTAGCGGAGACTGAAGGGCCGTCATTCCTGGAACGTTTCATCCATAACGTAAGCAACCAACCTGCGGTGACATCCAGTTTGACCGGTTTGGGGCTTTTTATCGCTGGAATGGGCGTGTTTGGTTCAATTCGCAAGAGTGTCAATGTTATCTGGGGTATCCAGCGCCCGCGTCCGTTTCTCATCGAGAGAGCCATCGATTTCGTGATGATGACGGTTGCGTCTTCACTGCTGTTTTTGGCACTGTTGCTGTCGACGTTTTTTTCGTTCATCGGCGAGATTGCAGAACTGTTGGCGACTGATGGGACGCCATTCGATCAATGGTTCCTTTTCGTAGCGGGTTTCGCGCTTCCTTCTGTGATCACCTATTCTGTTTTCACTGTCGTTTACTGGTGGCTACCCAACACCAAAGTCCGCCTGTTGGAAATCCTGGGCGTAGCACTCCTGGCGACTATCGCCTTCGAAATCGCAAAATACGCGTTTATCTTCTTCCTAAGAAATTCAGGCGGGCTACTTGCCTCGATTTACGGCAGCATTAGCACTGTGATGATGTTTTTCTTCTTCGTTTACGTCGAAGCAATCATTCTCTTAGCGGGCGCGATGCTGTCTGCGAAATGGGCGAACCATCTCCGCATCCGAGACCAACAGCGGCAGAATCGAATGTTGATAGACAACCTGCGTCGCATAGACGCGTCCGACCGATTGACGTTCCTGCCGTCATTGTGAGCTGATAGATAACGGATCAAATATCCATGGGTCGTCGCAGTATCGGACGACCGCCACGCGGATGTTAGATATTGGCCTACCTTCGTTCGTACGCTGGAGAGATCCGCGCATTGGTTTCGCCCGTTCTTCGACGTTCGATGTGATCTTCGACGTCAGTTCGCTAACTCGTTGGCGAAAGTGAACAGCGCGGGAAGCCCGCCTGTATGCAAGAAAATCAACGTTTCGTCTGGCGAAACATTGCCTTCGCGGATGTCGTCCAACATGGCGGCCATGGTCGTGCCCGTGTAGTTGGGGTCTAACATGATCGCATCCGTAGGGGCAGAAATCCGTATCGCATCTGCCACTTCCTGCGTCATGATGCCGTAACCCTCGCCGATGAACTGGTTCAAAACTCTCATGTCCGACTCTTCAAACGTGATCGGAAGGTCCAGCAACTCGCGAATGTCCTGCGAATGTTGGAAGATGTAGTCGCCCAACGGCATGTCGTAGTTCACTTCGACACCAGTGAATCGCCAATCCAACCCCAGATTCTTCGCGGCGAGAATCAAACCGCAGAGCGACCGGCCGGCTACACCGTATATATGGACGTTCTCAAGGCCTAAATGCTCTATCTGATCCAGCATTTCGAGTCCGCAGCGCACGAAACCGACCATACCGACTATGCGCGGGAATAGATGCTCCTGCAACAAATAGACCTTCGCGCCCTCGGCCTCCAATTCGACTTTCAAATCTGCTGCGTATTCATCCGCCTTTTCAGACTGAAACTGGTCAAGCAGATGCATTTCCGCTCCCAAGAGCTTGTCGACTAGCAGATTGCCTTGCACCTTTCGATGTGCGGCGTTCTTGAGAATCAGGACGTAGCGTAATCCAGCCTTGTTCGCGGCAGCAGCCGTCATCCGCGCGTTGTTCGAGTGGTAGTCCATGATGTTGATGAGGGTGTCGTAACCCTCGTTTACGACGTGCGGCATCTCGAACTCGTAGTGACGCGCCTTGTTGCCGCCGAACGCCAACCCAGTCATATCCTCGCGTTTCACGAAGATTCGTGGGACTTCGGCACCACCTTCGTCGGAGAGCCGTTCACGTAGGCGAGACATCTCGTCCAACGGGGTAGGAGTATGTGCGATATCGACGCGCGGCAACGCGTCGATGCGGGCGGTAAGTTCGTCTCGAGTAAGCATAGTGCTCAAAATAGTAATTGGAATCCTAAGGCCACAAATAGGCCCGCCGGCGCGATGAGTTTGGTGACCTAGATCAGCTCCGCTTGCCGAAGTAACCCTCGTCCCGCGCCCATCGATCCGAGACCTGCGCCGCGACGACTTCTCCAGTGCATGTGATCGTGCCGTCGTCGCTGATCAATTCCGCCTCCAACGTCGTTCGTCGCCGGTCCACCTCGGTTACTCGTGAGGTCACGGTGAACGGCATCGAAAGCGGCGTCGGCTTGAGGTAGTTCACATGCAGCGATGCGGTGGCATACCACAACAACGGTCGTTTGCCATCACCCGCATATCTCCCGGCGCGATGATACGCGTCTGCGATTGCAGTGCAAACGCTGTGACAGTCGATTACCGATGCGATGATGCCGCCATTTACGATGTCGTGCGGCATTGCCGCATGATGCGGTTGAGGAGTAAAGCGACAAATCGACAGATCGCCGTCCCAGCTGGATTTGATATTCAGTCCACGCTCGTTCCAAGCTCCGCAACCATGACAGGAGTTACCGAACAATCCGTCTTGGACGAACTGCGGAGGTGTGGATAACGTTTGCGGTTGGTCGTCGGTCCGCATCAACTGCTACGGCTCGCGGCTCTTCTGCGACGACGGTGTCGACGCCCTCGCGAGGCTCCGTTCCGAGACGCCTTTGCACGTGCCGCTGCCATGTCTTGATCGCTCAAAATGTCCGCGATCTTAATCTCGGCCGCTCCGTTTTTCAGAGCCGCATCGTGTCGACCGTTCTGTTGGAACTTATCGGAACCTCGGGCACCCTTATCAGGGGTGATGCCAGAAAAATCTCGCAGGTAGTTGCCGGTGAAGGAATCTTCGACCGAGGCGATGTACTCTGGGGTGCCGACTGCGACCAGTTCGCCGCCGTCGTCGCCAGCGAACGGTCCGAGATCGATTATCCAGTCTGCGTTCTTGATCAAGTCAAGATGATGCTCGATCAGCAGAACCGTGTTGCCGTTGTCAACCAATCGATGCAACACCGTCAACAGTTTCGCCGCATCGTCAAACGAAAGCCCGGTGGTTGGTTCATCAAGGATGTAGAGGGTCTGTCCGGTACTTCGCTTGGAAAGTTCGGAGGCCAACTTGATGCGCTGTGCTTCACCGCCCGACAGCGTGGTCGCAGGTTGCCCAAGGCGTATGTAGCCGAGACCGACATCTATCAATGTGACGAGTTTCGAGGCGATCTTCGGAATGTTCTCGAAGAGCGTGTGCGCCTCGGTGACGGTCATGTTCAAGACGTCGGAGATCGATGCCTCTTTGAACATGATCTCCAAAGCCTCGCGGTTGTACCTAGCGCCGTCGCAGACTTCGCACGGCACAGTCACGTCGGGCAGGAACTGCATCTCGATCTGGGTGTATCCTGCGCCCGAACATGATTCACATCGGCCACCTCGGACATTGAATGAGAAGCGCCCTGGCATGTACCCGCGCGCCCTGGCTTCAGGCACGCTCGCATAAAGTTCTCGGATCGGCGTGAAGACTCCCGTGTATGTCGCAGGGTTGGAGCGCGGGGTTCTACCTATAGGGGATTGATCGATGTTGATTACTTTGTCGATGTGGTCTAGACCAGTTATCTCATCGTGCGGACCGGGACGATCCTTGGACCGATAAAAATACTGGGACAGGCTCTTGAGGATGATTTCGTTGACCAGTGTGCTTTTGCCTGAGCCTGATACACCAGTTACGCATACGAACACGCCCAACGGAATATCTATGTCGATATTCTTGAGATTGTTGGCTCGGGCTCCGATGATGGAAATCGAGTTCTCGCCGATCTCGCGCCTGTTCTTGGGCGACGCGATTTCCTTTCGACCACTCAAGTAGTCGCCAGTGATCGAGTCGGTTGCGTCGACGATTGCATCTATTTCGCCCTGCGCTACGACGTGTCCGCCGTGTTCGCCTGCTCCGGGGCCTAGGTCGACGATGTGATCGGCAGCGCGCATTACCGCTTCGTCGTGCTCAACAATTAGAACGGTGTTCCCTACGTCTCGCAAGCTCTTCAGCGTCGCGATCAGACGGTCGCCATCGTGGGGATGCAGACCCACTGAAGGTTCGTCGCAGACGTACAGTACGCCCATCAATCCCGAACCGATCTGCGTGGCGAGTCGGATCCGTTGCCCCTCACCTCCGGAAAGTGTCCCTGCCGAACGGTCGAGCGTCAGGTAATTAAGTCCGACACGAGATAGGAAGCCAAGCCGAGATTCGATCTCTTTGAAGATCTGGTCCGCAATTGACAACTCTCGCGTCGTCAGCGGTTCCTCAACCACTCGATCCTCTGAATCCCAAGCGCCGTTCCTACATGCTTCGACCCATTGGAGGGCGATTTCGACGGATTGGCGCGTGACTTCCATGATGTTCATACCGAGCAATGTGACGGCCAAAGCATCCGGTTTTAGGCGATCGCCGTTGCACGCGTTGCACGTGCGCTGCGACATATAGCGCTCAATATCGTTGCGGACGTTTTCAGATTCTGTGTTTGCGTGACGCCGCTCGAGATTCGGAATCACGCCTTCGATCTTTCCCTTCCAAGAAAAGACTGCACCGCTAGAGGTTTCATGCCTTAGTTGAACGCGTCTTCGTCCCGATCCGTAGAGAACCAACTTAAGGTGATCAGGCTCCAGATCCGATATCGGTTTGTTGAGGGGAACTTCGAAATGCTCGTTCAACGCGCGCAGCGGCCCCCACGCCCATTGGGAGTTCTTACCGTCTCGGCTCCACGGCGCCACTGCCCCGTCGGATAGAGATACATTTTTGTTTGGCAGGACTAGATCGGGGTCAATCTCCAAGCGGAAACCGATCCCAGAACATTCGGTGCAAGCTCCGAAGGGAGTGTTGAACGAGAAGTTGCGCGGCTCCAGTTCCGACATCGAGATGTCGCAGTCCGGGCAAGAGAACTGCTCAGAATAAGAGAGGTCTTGAGGTTGCGATCCGCTATTGGAACGTTGGCGTTGTTTGTTGATGGTACCGGCGGCAACCGTGCTACGTGCACCACTGGTCAACTCATCAACAAGCCGTTCGCTGGGATTGAGAACCGAGACTGTAAGAGTGCCCTCGGAAGCCTTCAGAGCCGTCTCAACGGACTGTGTGAGGCGTTCACGCTCGGTGGTGTCTCGGACGATGACGCGATCAACGACGATCTCAATGTTGTGCCATTGATTCTTGTTTAGGCTGATGTTTTCGCTGAGTTCAACCACTTCGCCGTCTACGCGTACACGTACGAATCCTGCCCGACGAGCATCGTCGAAAATTGCCGTATGCTCACCCTTTTTGTGTTTGATGACAGGGGCAAGGATCAGCAAACGGGAGCCTTCGTCCAAACGCAGGATTGAGTCGACGATTTGCTGGACTGTCTGGCGTTGGACTGGCTTGCCACAATTCCGACAGTGCGGTCGACCTGCTCGAGCGAACAGCAAGCGCAGATAGTCGTAAATCTCGGTTACTGTGCCAACGGTGGAGCGAGGGTTGCGCGACACACCTTTCTGATCGATGGAGATCGACGGACTCAGACCTTCGATATGATCGACTTCAGGTTTCTCCATTCGGCCAAGAAACTGGCGAGCATAAGCGGACAGGCTTTCCACGTAACGTCGTTGCCCTTCGGCATAGATCGTGTCAAATGCCAGACTGCTCTTGCCGGATCCGGAGACGCCGGTAACAACGACCAGTTTGTCGCGCGGGATACGGACATCGATGTTCTTGAGGTTGTGCTCGCTTGCGCCTCGTACGATGATTTCGTTTTCTGACATCAGTGCGGGTTAGGATTTTCGGGAATCTTTTCGTGCTTGATTCGTGGACAAAATCTGGATATTCAGCCTGATAGCGAACTGCGAACAATGCATCGCCGCTCAGACTCCTAGATTCTAGAGTATGTTCGCGTCCAACTTGCAACCGCTGCGGACGCGGACATGGGCGTTTAGTAGTAGATGGCGTTGCCGACGCCGCCACCAGCCGCAATGCCGTCGCCGTTAATGGCTATCGCTTTGGGCGAGGCGACAAACGCTGCGATGTAGGCGATCTCACGCGCGTCGATCAATTTTCGCACCGCGTTTGCGTTCGCCATCTCATCGAGGATGGTGTCAATTGATACGCCACGTTCTTCGGCTCGCGCTGCCGCGACTCCGGGTGTGGCTTCAGTTCTGGTGCCGCCGGGGTGTATTACTACGGAGTTGATGCCGTGCGGACCGAGTTCATCGGCGAGGTTTTTGGTGAGAGCAGTGACTCCAACGTTACGGATGGACCCGACCGCTGACCCGCTCGACCGAGAGGCCAGCCCGCTGATGTTAATGATGCGTCCCCAACCGCGATTTTTCATGATCGGCGCGACTGCACGGGCGCAACGCAGGTATCCGAGCACCTTGGTGTTGATGTCCTCGTTGAAGGCATCATCAGTGACACCTTCAATTCCTGGAACCGGCGCCTGTCCAAGTGGGCGCGCGGCGTTGTTGACCAGAATATCGATACCGCCGAGTTGGAAATTCGCACGTGCGACCATATTGTTGACCGAATCGGTGTCGGTAGTGTCGCACTCAATCGGATAAATGTCTCGACCTGTGTCCGCCGCGATCTCTCGACTTGCAAGTTCAAGAGCATCGGCGTTCCGTGCGCATATAGTGACATCACAACCCTCGCGCGCCAATTCCCAAGCTATAGCTTTGCCGATACCCCTGCTGCCGCCAGTGACGACTGCTAGCTTGCCTTCAAGTTCCAGATCCATGTCAATGCCCTCCCAAGTTGATCACGTCCGCCAAAGGTTACTTCACTATTGCAGGACGTACTCGCCAGAACTCGGTAGCCTGTTCGAACTCGTACGCCATCTGCAAAACGGAGAAATCAGCGCGTTGGCGTCCGACTATCTGCAATCCGGTCGGTAGGCCGTCTTCGTCGAAACCGGCGGGAATCGAGATCGCAGGCAATCCGGTAACTGTGATTGATGAGCAGGGCGACATCCATTCGAGATAGTTGGTCAAAGGTTGACCTGCTACGGAAGTTGGGTATTCCAAGTCTGCTGAGAACGGTGGGACAGATGTGACTGGCAACATCAGGTAGTCGTAACTGGACATAAACTCTGCCATGCGCGCGTACAGGGCAGTCCTGCGCTCCTCGGCTTTTTTGACGTCGAGCGCTGTCAATCGCATCCCCTCTTCAGCGTTCCAAATGATCGTATCTTTGACGAGGTCACGATGATCCCTGATGTTCGCTTCGTGCTGGTGAGCGAAGATCGCAGCTCGCAGAACGTGGAATATCTCGCCAGCGTCTTGCAATGGCGGTTCAGCATCTTCCACGACGCATCCCAAGCCCTCAAAGACATGCCGTTGGGCATCGAGCGTCTCGTTGATGATGGGATCTATCGGCGCGCCGTCAATGTTCCGACTCCAAGCGATACGAGTTCCAGAGAAGTCGCGTTCGAGCGGTTGTGCGAACACATCCGATGGTTGCATCAACGAACTCGGAACGCGAGGATCGGGGCCAGCCAACGCGACTAGCTGCAACGCGACATCCGCTACGGTTCGCCCCATACCGCCAGTAACCGATTCTGAGGTGTATCCAAGTGGTGTGGGGTGTACCGGAACAGTGCCGATACTGTTACGCATACCCACAACGTTCGACCACGCGGCGGGATTCCGCAACGATCCGCCGAAGTCAGACCCCTGAGCGATCGGCATCATGCCGCAAGCCAATGCGACTGTTGCGCCGCCGCTACTTCCACCGCATGTTTTGGTCAAATCGTATGGGTTGAGCGTCGTCCCAAAGACCTCGTTGAAGGTCTGTGAGCCAGCGCCGAATTCCGGGGTGTTTGTTTTTCCGATGACGATCGCACCAGCGTCTTTGTATCGCTGGACGGTCAGCGAATCTTCGGTTGGGACGAAGTCCTTGAATATGGGTGAACCGTAGGTGGTTCGGATGCCCGCGGTGGGTTGCAGGTCTTTGATCCCGACCGGCAGTCCGTGCAATGGGCCGACGTTATCCGGTCCTGACTTCGCGAGAGTTCCATCTGCCGACAATGCCGACTCCATCAAGGCGTCGCCGTCGAGCAACGTGACGATGGCGTTCACAGTGGGGTTGACGCGTTCGATCTGTTCGAGGTGTGCCGCCATTACTTCGCGAGCAGAGACATCCCCTGTCCGTATCCACCGTGCGATGTCTGTTGCCGTCGCGAAACACAGCTCTGCCGCGTTGCTAGGGATGTCGTTTACCACCAAGTCTGTCCCTCCACATCGTTTTGGATATCCTTCCAGTCTCTGGTGTAGATGCCGGTAGAGAGGTATTTCCAACCGCCGTCAGCGAACAGCATGACAATGGTGCCGTTCTCCAAACGTTTAGCCGCACGAATCGCGCTTGCTAGTACCGCACCGGATGACACGCCTACGAACACGCCGGCATCGGTCAGGAGTTTTTTTGTCCAGAAGAACGATTCTTCTGCTTCGACCATGATCCGGGCGTCGAGCGCGTCTAAATCGAGGACCGGGGGGATGAAGCCGTGCTCGATGGAGCGCAAACCTTGAACTTTGTCGTCAGGGTGAGGCGCGGCTGCGACGATCTTTACTTCGGGGTTGTGTTCGCGGAGTGCTCTGCCTACGCCCATGAGGGTTCCGCCAGTGCCTAGTCCCGCTACGAACATGTCTACATCGGGTACATCTCGGGCTATTTCGGGTCCGGTAGTCAAGTAATGCGCGTCTGGATTGGCGCGGTTTCCGTACTGGTAAGGCATGAACCAAGACGGGTTTTCTTGCGCGAGTTCTTTGGCGACGTTTATCGATTCGTTAGTGCCTTTTTCGGCGGCGGAGAAGATGACTTCGGCACCGAAGCCTTGCAGGAGTTGGATGCGTTCGGCACTGACGCTTTCAGGCATGACGACTTTGACCTGATAGCCGCGTAGTCGGCCGATCATGGCGAGACCGATGCCAGTGTTCCCGCTCGTGGGTTCTAGAATGATGCCGCCGCTACCTCGTACCAGCAATCCGTCTTGTTCTGCTTGATCGATCAGCGACAGCGCGACGCGGTCTTTGACGCTACCAGTCGGGTTTTGAGACTCCAGTTTTGCGACGAGGCGAACCTGCGGATTTGGGCTGAACCTGGAAATGTCGACAATCGGCGTGTTGCCGATCTTGTCTGACACGTCACCAGCCACGTAACCAAGTTCCGCGATGCTCATGAATCAGCGGCCTTCCTCGACCTTCGAATCGATCCCACTGCGATACGCAACACTATAGCCAGCGCGGAACTTGGCGTTCATTCCATCGTCCTATCCAGACGATGTGCTCAGGCCACGGCTTGCGGCGGAGCGATGCCGCAGAAGATCTCGTAGTCGATCAACTCGGTAATCTCGGGATCATCACCGCAAAGTTTGCAGTCGGGGTCGCGCCGAACTTTGATTTCGCGGAACTCCATCGTGAGCGCGTCTATTATCAACATGCGACCGGAAAGCGTCTCGCCGATGCCCATAGCGATCTTGATGGTCTCCAAGGCCTGAATCGAGCCTACGAGACCAGGCAATGCCCCAATTACTCCTGCCTCCGCGCAGTTGGGGACCTCACCAGGTGGAGGCGGCTCCGGGAACAGGCATCGATAGCAGCATTTGCCCGGGAGATACGTAGCAGCTTGCCCGTCGAACACTAGGATGGCGCCATCCACGAGCGGCTTGCCGGCGAGGTAGGCGGCGTCATTGACGAGGTAGCGCGTCGCGAAGTTGTCGGCGCCGTTGACCACGATGTCATAGTTCGGGATGATGTCCATCGCATTGTCGGCGTTGATGGGCTCCTCGTGCGTTATGACGTTGACCTCGGGGTTATGAGCCTCAAGGGTTTCTTTAGCTGAAATGACCTTGCGTCGTCCAACGTCAGCGTCGGTGTGCAATATCTGGCGTTGCAAGTTGCTCACGTCCACGGTGTCGAAATCGACAATGCCGATGGTTCCTACGCCCGCCAGTGCGAGGTAGAGAGAGACTGGGGAACCGAGACCGCCAGCGCCGACGACCAGCACCTTGGCTTCGACGAGTGCGCGCTGACCAGCGCTGCCCACGTTGGGCATTATCAGATGTCGGCTGTAGCGTTGAACTTGTGCCGGCGTTAGTGCTGGTGCGGCTGTTTGCGTACCATTCGCTCTACCGTTGAGGGAACCATTTGTGCTTTGCATTGGAGCGACCTTCGATGAGTGATTTGCCTGCAACTGAGCTTCCAGTCACAGACCAATAGTGGCGGCTACGATTTCTTTCGACAACTAAGTGTGATTCTATCCCATCAAACTGAGGCCATTGCAAAACCCTCCTCCTTGATGCCCAAGGGGGAATTGAAGGGGGTTTTGGAATCCGATCGGGCATCCCCTGCGAACTGCGCTACGCTGGTTCGCGTCCCCTTCGCTTTGCGAAAGGGACGGATCGTGGCAGTTTTGCAATGGTCTCCAAACTGCGAGACAAAGAACACCGTTCTGCGTTATGGCACGTACGCCTAGTCGCTGGCGAAAAGCTACGCTGGAGTACCGATGTTGAGTTCCAAATCTTGAACGCGTTCGAGTTTCTGCTGCTTTGTGACCAGGTCCTCGATTTTGATTTGGAAAAGGTAGTCGAGAAGCATCTGCTCGACATCGCCCCACAGCTCGCGTTGAGAACACGCGGCAGAAATTAGACATGCATCGGGTTCTGATAGACAGTCGATCGCCGAAAAGGTGTGGTCTACACAGTCGACGACCTTGCCGACTGTGATATCCGCTGGTGATTCTGCCAATCGTATACCGCCACCAGGGCCGCGTCGGGATTCGACCAGTCCGGATCTCACCAGGTCAGCGGATATGCGTAACAGGTAGGGTTCTGGAATATGCTGCTGCTTCGCGATGATGGACGTGCGCGTGTACTGTTCTTCCGGTTGCATAGCCAGAAATACAAGTATGCGGACCGCGTAGTCCACTCTCATCGGTATCAACATGACGATTAGTCGCGCGAAGCATAAGCTTCGTCATTTAGATGGCTCGCCGGTTGTCCGGATGGTTCGGTGTGATTTGACGAGCGTTGAGTTGCGATGCCCAAAGTATACCAACGAGTCAACGCACATGTCAGTTATGCCTTTTAACACACCGTGAGTCTCCTCCTGCTGGAGATTCATACGGTGCTCCCCGTCGTTCCGGCGCAAGTAGGGGCGGTTCGCGAACCGCCCCTACGGGTGGTTGTCTGTTGCGCCTTCAGCCGCGATGATTCAGGACGAGCGGTAGGCTCCGAAGAGCTTGAGCAACTCGGATTGGGTGAGTTTGCCGGTGTAGAAGTCGTCGAGAGCCCGTCGCATCTCCGATCCGCTGATCCAGCCGTTTCCGTCCGCGTCGTACCGGGAGACGACGTCTGAAGTTTCAGTCTCTGTCTCCTGCGTCTCTTGCTGCTCCGGTTCGGGAGTTGGAGTCGATGTGGGCGTCGGTGTCGGTGTGCGAGTCGGCGTCGGCTCAGGTGTGGCCGTCGGCTCGGGTCTAGCCGTCGGTTCGGGAGTTGGAGTCGATGTGGGTGTCGGTGTAGACGTGGGCGTCGGCGAAGGCTCAGGCGTGGCGGTCGGTTCGGGTGTAGCCGTCGGTTCGGGAGTCGGAGTCGATGTGGGCGTGGGTGTCGGTGTAGGCGTGGGCGGGTCCTGCTGCTGTTGCTGCTGCCCGTCGGCTTCGATTTCCCGCAGCGCATCTGCGACCTCCACCCAACGGCTCCATGCACTGCCGCGGTCGGCGAAGCCCTGCGCCTCGGCCGCTGTCATCGCCGTCAGCGATGTGTCGGACACCGTCTCGCCGAATGCCAGCAGCGCGCGGTCCCAGCGGTCGGTGTGATCCTTCAAGCTCGACCACTGCGGGTCGTTGCGCCACTGGTACATCTGCGTGATGAGCGCGGCGTGCTTTCCAACTACAGACACGTCGAATGCGTCGCTCACGCTGCTGCCGTCGCCGTCCTGCGCTGTAACCGTTATCGTTGCCGCGCCTTCCGCTACTCCCGTCACCGTCAGGCTGGAACCGTCGGATGCAACCGACACCGTGGCTACGGACTCGTAGGATGAACCTGCGCTGATGGTCAGCGCGTCTCCATCCGCGTCGCTGAACACCCCGGACAGAGAGATGTCCTGCGTGTCGCCGACTTCCAGGCCGCTCACGTCGGCGAGGGCGGAAGATACCACCGGCGCGCGGTTGGGCGGATCCGAGTCCTGCGGCTCAGTGTCAACCGTGGAAGGCTGCTGTTGTCGCTGCGGCTGCCGATCTAGCTGATTCTGTCGTTCTTGCTCCTGCTCCTCCATCATCTTCCTGCTGGCCTCTATGTCCCGCAGCGCGTCTGCCACCGAGACCCAGCGATGCCAGGCGCTGCCGCGGTCGGCGAAGCTCTGCGCCTCAGCCGCCGTCAAGGGTGTCATAGTCGTGTCTTCCACCGTCTCTCCAAATGCAAGCAGCGCCCGGTCCCAGCGGTCGGTGTGCGGTTTGCCGCGGCTCCACTGCGGATTGTTGCGCCACTTGTACATCTTCGTGATGAACGCGGAGTGGTCATGGGTCGCGCCCCGAAACACCGTAACGGCGTAGGTTTGCGTTGTCTCTCCGTCCTCCGCCGTCACCACTACGGGGATGATGTTCCCGCCCTTAGTAAGGGCGACCGCGTTGGCAGGGTCGCCGCCTTTCACGGTTGCCGTGGCATCGGGATGCAGGGTGGTTGGCGTGATGACGACGCTCTCCGTGTCGCGCGCCACGTACACCGTGTAAGAGGTCTCGTCCGTGTCGAAGGGGTCGAAGTCGAGCCAACCGTCGGAGATGGTCAGGTCGTACAGGCTGGTGTCGTCCTCGGCGGGCGGTTCGTAGTTCACCGTCAGCGTATAGACCGTCTTGAATATCGCTCCCGGCATCCGATCCCCCGCCATACTGCGGGAGCGCCACCTGTACACGCCTATCTGAATAGTCTGAGCCTCGTCCGGCTGCAAGGTGAAGTAGCGGTTTCTTCTTGTCCCCCCAGCGTTGGCCAAGATCATGCTTTGACTGGTCTCCCAAGCAGGGTCACGATAACGAGAATTGTTGGTAAGTCGTTCATACTCCTCGAGGTCATCATTTACCGCCACCCAGCCCCAGTTCTTATATCCACTTCCGCTGTATGGCGACATGAATTTGCCTGTAAATCCCAACTCTTCGTGGGGTACCGTCATCGTATAGCTGTAGTGGTCGGAGCTGAACTCCGGCTCGATGGTGACGCCCCCCGACATTCCCAGCTCTCCCAAGGAAAGCTTCACATCATCCTTGACGTACGCGAAAAAATACACCAGACTCTTTCGCGATACGTCCTGCGACTGGGCAGGCTCTGACGGCCAAAGCAGCCAGCCGGCGGCAAGCAACAGCGCCAGCAGCGCGACCGACGGCAACAGGAACGGGGAGAGGCGGCGGAGGACTAGATTAGAGCGGTGTTCGACTCGGGGGGGGGGGGGTAAAAGGCACGGCCGTCCTCGGCAAGTAACACGGAACTGATGTAGTATCGGCGGATTTCATCGAAGCATTACCTCCCGGACCGGTGTTCATCGCTCAGGATCGAGGCTTCACCAGACGCGACGTGTAACGGACTATACCACTACTGCTTCGATTCGCGCAACCCCCTGAAACATCGTCGATGCGGGTGTGTCTAGTGAATAATTGCCACGCACATATGCTGATTCAGCACCCAAGTTGGAATGCGGGCAATCGCAGATTAGAATCAAGGGTTGCTGAACATCGCGATGTGCTCTCCGTTTGTCAGTTTGAGCGCATCGAAAACCGCGACACTCTGTCCACAACCCCTAGATACGGGAGCAAATTCGAAATGGCCGATTTGGTGCTGAAAGCCGATCCCCGCACTGCGTTGGGCAAGAAGAACCGCGCCTTGAGAGCAAGTGGCATCATTCCTATCCACGTATACGGGCTAGATGATGCGCCACAATCGCTACAAGCTGAAGGGCGCCGACTAATCAGCGTCGTGCGAGAAGCGGGCCGCACGTCCCCGGTAATCGTGGAAACCAACGATGGCAGCACCGATGTCACTTTGGTCCGAGAAATCGCTACACATCCAGTCTCGGGAGACGTCCTACATGTCGATTTTTTGCGAGTTGACCCGAATCAAACTGTAGAAGCACCGGTTCCTGTGATTCTCTTCAACCAAGAAATCGCGCCGGGCACCCGCGGAGGCGCTGGCTTCGTCACTCAAGGCGTGTACGAAGTCGTGTTGGAGGCTCGCCCGGGTAATATCCCGCAATCGCTCGAAGCCGATTGCATCGTATTGGAGTCCTTGGACCACGCGATCTTGGCATCCGACCTGACACTGCCTGAAGGCGCCGCGCTAGCTGGCGACCCGGAAGAGCGTATCGCCTGGATACAACCGCCTCGGGTCATCGATGAGGATCTCGTTGACGAAGAAGAAGTAGAAGGCGAAGAGGGCGAAGCCGAGGGAGAGAGCGAAGGCGAAGAAGCCGAAGAGTAATCTTGCTGACCGGCGCATTTCGCCCGTCAGCAAGATTAGTTTGCGCTTTCTGGTCGCTGTCAGGGCGCAGTCAGTGTTGACGCAAACTGACTCGCCCTATTGGTCGCTTGTTGCATACTTCGTCGCGTATTGCGTAAGATTTAACGAGAAGCAACAATGTGAATCGCGTTGCATCGACAGAGTTTTTCGCTCGACCGATTAAACCCATATGGCAGGGCATTTATGTAAATGCCGACGCATTGAAAACACCCAAGTCTAGGGAATATGGGCGAATGGATGTTCGGAGTGGATCTGTTCCAACGCGATTCCGACGCAGGTAACTGCGGCTACAACAAGGAGTCACTCTATGAATCCTGCCTTAGTAGCCGGCCTCGCAAGCATGTCTGCGTTAGTGTTTCTGATTGTCGGAGTGGCACTCGGCTATTGGGGCAACTCGCGCCTCAACTCAAGGGCTATTAAGGCAACAGAAGATGCACTGACGCAACAGATTGAACAGGCGCGGACTCGAAGCAACGAGATTCTCAAAGAATCACAACTCAGAGCAGAAGAATTTCGGAAAGAGATCGAAACAGAAAGGACAAACTCGGCAAGGCAGACCCGTCGCGAACGGCGCGATCTACAACGCATCCAACGGCGGATAGACAGGTCTGCCGAGGAGTTGCGTACGCAGCAAACCCACTTGAAGGCTTTCGAAGAACGATTGCAAAAAGAGGACGAAGAGTTGCGCGAACGCACGGCGTCTGAACTCGAACGCGTCTCTGGCCTGTCCAAAGACTCTGCCAAGGACATTCTGTTCAAGCGGGCGGAAGACGAAAACGCCTACGAGTTCAAGCGTCGCTTCCGTGAAGCCGAGCTGCGCTACCAAGACGAGGCCGACGGACGAGCCCGCGAAATCTTGGCCGCATCGTTGCAACGCTTAGCTTCCGATGTCGTTGGCGACGCATCGGTGACCAGCATTCCGATACCGTCGGAAGATGTCAAAGGGCGATTGATCGGGCGCGAAGGCCGAAACATCCGGGCGATCGAGGCTAACACTGGTGTAGACCTGTTGGTTGACGATACTCCTGATACCGTAGCGATCTCCTGTTTCGATCCCATCCGTAGAGAAGTTGCACGCGTAGCGTTGGTTCGTCTCATCAAGGACGGCCGTATCCAACCCGCACGTATCGAGGACGCCGTTCGGAAGTCGCAACGCGAGGTTGATGTGGCGGTGCGAAAGGCGGGTGAAGATGCCGTGCTCGATGTAGGCGTCAGGGGGCTCCATCCGGAACTTACCAAGATGATGGGGCGGCTCAAATACCGCTACTCCTACGGTGAAAACGTGCTCCTTCACTGCAAAGAAGTTGGGCACATCTCTGGGATGCTGGCATATCAGATCGGTGCCAACGCCCAAACTGCGAAGACAGCGGGATTCTTGCACGACATCGGCAAAGCTCTGACTCACGAAGTTGAAGGTCCACACGCCGAGATCGGTGCTGACCTGGCGGCTCAATACGGCGTACGCGACAACATCGTCGTAGCGATCCGGGAACACCATGACCGTGAAATGACCACGCCGGTATCGTTTTTGGTCGCGGCAGCCGACGCAATCAGCGCTGCTCGCCCTGGTGCTCGAAGCGATACCAACGAAAACTACTTGAAACGCCTCAACGAACTTGAGAGCGTGGCACGGGGTTTCGATGGCGTGCAGAGAGTCTTCGCCATTCAGGCTGGGCGAGAAGTGCGCGTAATGGTCGATCCGCAAAAGATTACCGATGCCGAGGCAAGCGTTCTTTCGAACGACATCGCCAAAGCGGTCGAGCAACGGTTGCAATACCCGGGTTTGATAAAGGTGATTGTCATCCGAGAATCGCGCGCGGAGGCGGTGGCCAGCTGATCCGGATTGGCGACGCGCAGACGTAACCGATTACCTGTGCCAGCTATTGCCTTGAGATCAAATGTCGGCGTCTAATTCCGGTGCAAGGCATGATCCGAGCGCGCAGCTTGCGATCGCGCCGCCTTGGCAAGTCGAAGAGGACTTGCACCTTCACACGAACGCTTCTGACGGCGTCAAGTCACCGACTGAGTTGGTCGAGTTGGTTGACTCGACTTCCTTGCGCTTGTTCGCAATTACGGATCACGATACAACGGCAGGACTCGACGAAGCCGAATCCGCAAGCCTCGAATATCCCGGAATCACCTTCATCCCAGGGATCGAATTGAGTGCCGAAGTCGGCGGAAATGAGATCCATCTCACTTGCCACTTCATCGATCGACATAATTCTGAAATGCAATCTGAATTGTCGGCTTTGATGCAAGACCGAGAGTCGAAAGCGGAACAGATTGTTGATCGGCTTAGAGTTCTTGGCTTACCGGTCGACTGGGAAGATGTGGTCGCCAACGCGGACGGAGCGATCGGCAGACCGCATATCGCGCGGGCGATGCTGGCTCGGGGTTACGTGAACTCGGTATCCGACGCGTTCACGCGTTACCTTTCACCTGGCCGGCCCGCCTACCTCTCACGCCGTAAACTTGGCGGAATACGAGCTTTGCAGCTAGTGCATGATGCAGGTGGTGTGGCAACAGTCGCACACCCGCGTACCGTTTCTAACGTCGAATCCGTCTTGTCGACCCTCAAACCCCATGGATTGGCGGGCATTGAAGTTTATGCCGAGAAGTACGGCACGGCTATGATTGACCGATACTCAGTACTCGCCGACCGATTTGACCTCGTCAAGTCTGGCGGCTCCGACTATCATGCGAACAACACCATCAACGAGATCCTGCCTGGAATGAATGGTCCACCGCCCGGAACAGTCCGGAAACTATACGAACGAGCATTGACGATGCACGGTGCTGGTGACATCGGGTATAGTCTCGACGAGTCGAAGTTGTAGCGGTTGAATAGATGTCAGACGCTCTGCCATCCATCGCTCTCGTCGTCGCTGCATATCTGGTCGGATCGGTTCCAACGTCCTATCTGATCGGGCGATTGATTGCCGGCATCGACATCCGAGAATACGGCAGCGGTAACGTTGGCGCTTCCAACGTATCTGTCCACGTTGGCAAGAAATGGGTGGCACCGATTGCTATTTTCGATGTTTTCGTTAAAGGTTTTCTCCCGGTTTACATCGGTGGCCCTGCAATGCTGGACCTCGGGACAACCGCGCAAGCGATCGCTGCGTTGGCGGCGATGTGTGGGCATAACTGGCCGATATTTCTGAAGTTCTCAGGCGGTCGAGGGGTTTCAGTCGGGATTGGGTCGATTGTCGCTTACGGCATGCCGCTCTTCATCCTGTGGGCAACGATCCCCGGTGTTCTCTTCTCACTTACACCTTGGCGGGATTCGGCGGTATCTTGGCTTTTAGCGACAATCTTGTTGCCGATTTTGGCGATTTGGGCTGGTTACGGGAGTTGGGTAGCCGTGTATGGTGTCGGATTCGCGCTTATCACGATTGTCCGGCGAGTTACATCCGGCGGATTCAAAGATTCGTTGTTAACTTATGAGGAGTTGACACCTGCCAAACTCGTATGGAACCGCGTAGTCTACGATCGCGACATCGCGTCGCGTGACACTTGGGTGCATAGTCGCCCGAATCCGAGTAACTAAACTTATCTCATGAGTGAGAATTCTGCGGACTTAGAACTAAATATGACGCAGTGCCCCCGTCACCAGGAGGTTGAGACCAATCTCCGTTGCGGACAATGCGGCGATCCAATCTGTCCCCGGTGCATGGTCTATGCGCCTGTAGGGTCTAAGTGTCCGGATTGTGCGACGATCGGTGGGCCGGTGATGTTCAAAGTGACGCAGGCGGATTTGGTTCGCGTTGGAGTATTGGCGGGCTTGGCGGCGTTTGGGATCGGGGTTGCTTCGGCGGTGACGCTGGTGGCACTGTGGTCACTCGATATATTGGCGGGTGTGAATTCGAGCATCTGGTTGATCGTTGTGGGAGTGACGGAGTTCTTGGGAGTGATGGGCGTGGTCTATGCGATGCAGCTAGTTGCGGGCACTAAGTACTCGACGAGTTTGCGGATCATGGCAGCAGGTTTGGCGTTGCTGTTTTATTTGACCCAGGTCATGGCGATCGAGGTCATGTCTGGCATGTTCATGGAACTGCTGATAGGGCCGGGCATTGTAGTGCATCTGCCCGGGTTGATCGGTTTCGGTTTTGGAACGTACTACGCGATGCAGAAATTCAAACCGTAGTTGGGATGATCTCGCCAGTGCCGACGTTGCGATGGGCGATTGCTTCGTCTATCACGTCGAAGAGTGAGAGTGGCGGGCTGTAGTTGAAGTCGCGTTTTGCAGCGGAGAGATCGTATTCGTAGTAGGTGGGAGTGATCGGGAGGTTGACCTTGGTGTAGGGCGCGTTTAGTTTCTCGGCGAGGTAAGGGATCATGATTTCCCATCGGAAGGGTTCGCGGGATGCGAGTTGATATGTTTTTCCGAAGGTTGACGGATTGGTAAGCGCGTTTTCGTAGGCGTGGATGATGTCTCGGACTTCGACGAAGTGTTTTTTCCATGGTCGGCCATTACGGTCGGCGGCGATGATGAGATGGGGGTCTCCGTCGTAGGCTTTTGACATGATCTCGTAAGCTTCTTGGCATTCGGAGTCGGTTGAACCTTGCAGCTGGTCCATGAATGTCCGCATATGAAACTGCCCGAAGTCCAAAACTTCGCCTGCTCCCCACGCGTTCGCAAATCGAAACACCGTCGCCGGCAATGCTTCCGCACGAACGTAGCGATCTACCAGATGCTCTGTCAGGACTTTTGTGTAGCCATACCACCCTGTGGCTGCGAGTGGAAGAGAGTCTTCGCGTATGGGCTCTTCGATACCGTCGGGTGGGTATTTTTCCATCGTGCCATCGGTGCTTGTGTGGATGACGTGTTGAATACGATCTGATGCCAGTGCGGCTTCAAGGATGTTGAAGGTGCCCTTTACGTTGATGTCGAAGTATTGTTCGGGGGTGAATGGGCCACCGGCTTGGAAGGCGGCACCGAGGTGGAATATGGCTTCTGCGCCCTCGGCAGCAGTTCTGACATCGGCATGTGAAGCGAGGTCTCCCACGACGATGTCCGCCCCGATTTGCGCTGCTTTTTCGGATTGGGGGTCCCCGGGCACGATGAAACCTGTGACATCGTGTCCCAAGTCCACGAATCGTTTCGCCACGTTTGCACCGACGCGCCCAGTGATGCCAGTTATCAGTATTTGCATTGTCGAATCCTCGAATTGTTTAGTCTTCGGAGAAAGAATAGACGGGTTTCGGGTAAACTGCAATCGCTGAGGCGGCTTGTAGCCGTGAACGCCGTTTAGATCACTAACAGGAAACACCGATGACCAAGATCGAAAAAGTCGAAACCTTCCTCTGGAGTCGATGGCTCCTGATCAAGATTCACTCCGAGGATGGCTATGTCGGCATAGGTGAAGGCGGCGTCCATGGTTGGCAGCGACCCACGAAGACGATGATCGAGGTGATGACCGATTATCTGGTGGGTAAGGACCCGAACTTGATCGAGCATCACTACCAGTACCTCTATCGTTCGTCACACTTCATGGGATCGGTCGTGCAAGGTGCTCTCAGCGCGATCGACATTGCGCTGTGGGACATGAAGGGCAAACGGTTGGGCGTCCCGATCTATGACTTGATGGGCGGCAAGACGCGCGATCGTGTCCGTTGTTACATGCACGTCGGTGGCGAGACCGGCGAAGAGCTGGCGGAAGATGCGTTGCGCGCCAAACAGCAAGGCTTCACCGCAGTCAGATTCACACCGTTCCCGTCGGACTACTACCTCCATAAGTCTTATACCGAATGGGCCGACGAGGCGGTAAAGCGCGTGGGGATGGTAAAAGACGCGGTTGGAAGCGATGTCGACATCTGCGTCGAGATTCACCGACAGATGAACCCGGCCGAGTCGATCTGGCTCGGCAGGCGTCTTGAGCAGTTCAACCCGTTCTTCTACGAAGACCCGATGCTGCCCGACAGCCCGGCAAGGATGGCAGAAGTTCAAGCGCAGTGCAACATTCCGATCGCAACGGGCGAACGCTTCACGACGATTTTCGAGTACCAGCAACTGCTCGAAAACGGTGGGTGTGCTTACGTGCGGCCAGATCTATGCCTCTGCGGCGGCCTGAGCGGCTGCAAGAAGGTTGCCGCCATGGCGGAAGCGCAACATGTGAAGGTCATTCCGCACAACCCGTTATCACCGGTTTCGACCGCGGCGTGTGTTCAGCTAGACGCGTGCATTCCGAACTTTGCCCTACAGGAGTACACTGGCGAATCTGAACCGCCGAAGTCAGAGCTATTGGTCGAACCGCTGGAACTGATCGACGGATACCTGACGGTGCCGGAGGGTCCCGGTTTAGGGATCGAACTGAACGAGGACGCGTTAGCGAGCATCGGCGAAGATCCTAAGGTGCTGGATACGCCGATCGGATTCGATGGTTCGGTTCAGGATCGCTGAAGGAAAAGCGCTGAGAGCTAGAAGATGGAGCGGGAGACGGGATTCGAACCCGCGACCTTCTGCTTGGGAAGCAGATACTCTACCACTGAGTTACTCCCGCTCGGGGTAGTCGTGCTGTCATTATAGCGATTGAGCAAGAGCGGTCAACTGTGAGCCGTTAGCGCGCTCTTGAGTCAGAATACGTTGAGAGTCCGGGATTTTATGTTGCACTGGTTGACGCAGGGTAGCCTCTATCGCGTCGCAAAATTCCTCGTTGATCTCGATGCCAATTGCTTTGCGACCGAGTTCCAACGCCGCAAACGCAGTGGTCCCCGAGCCGATGAATGGATCCAGCACTACATCTCCGTGATCGGTGAATAACCGTATGAACCAAGTTGGCAGTGGTTTCGGAAACGCGGCGCTGTGGCTGCGATTGGTGCATTCAGTTGCCATGTGCAGAACTTTAGTGGGGTACGCCATGTCACGTCCGACCCAGTTCTTGATCCTTTTTCCGAATCCGCTACCAACCTTAGATTCGTCGCGAACCTTGTCCGTTTCGCTGAGGTTCACAAGTCGGTTGCCAGTCCAATCGCCCATAGGAACCATCACCGCTTCTTGATTCATTTTGAACCTGCGTGTCTTGTTGAAATGCAACAGTCTTTCCCACGAATCACGGAAACGGTTTGGCCACTTACCGGGGTAACTGTTCTTCTTGTGCCACATGTACTCTTCGGTCCAAAGCCACCCCTGTTGCTTCAACGCCAAGATCAATTCGAGAACGTAAGTGTGTCTTTCGCCGTTTACGGCGTGTTCCTTGATGTTCAGCACGAAGCTGCCGCTAGGTTTCATTACTCGTAGCAGCTCTTCGGATACCGTTAGGAACCATTCAACGTATGCGTCTGCGTGAACGCCTCCGTAGCTGTTCTTTCGACGCTCTGCGTACGGCGGAGACGTGAAGATCAAGTCCACCGAGTCGTCCGGTAAATCAGTTAGCACATCTCCCGCATCTCCGCAGTGCAACTCGAAATCTGGCGTTGGTTTGATCGTGTAGGGCATGCTATCTATCTGTTTATCACCCTAGGGGAATGTTTGTACAACTCGATTTCCGTGTGTCTTGAGATCAAATGGATGGCGCATCCCCGTTGCTCGCCCCTCTGGATACCCGCGTACGCGGGCATGACGGTGGTTGTGCAAAGAACCCCTAGTGGCGGAAAGCACATCAACTCGTCAAAACGGGTTGCTTGCTCTCAATCTCCATGCTTCAAACCTTCCAATCCTCGAGATCCCAGGCCATCTGCCAGAAGTCGCGTTCGTAGCGGGTGCAGGTGATGTAGGCTTCGCGCATCGCGGATAGTTCCTGGCTTCCGGCGGTTGCAGCGACACGATCGCAGATGGCACGGGCTTCCAAGGCGACGGTGCGCGAATCTTCGCCCGTATACATACGTATCCACTCGGTGTAGTGCGGCGCGTTTTGCGGCTCGCCGGCCGCGGCTAGCATCTCGCCAACCTTCCAGTACCCCCAGATGCACGGCACTAGAGCGGCGATCAGTTCGCCGAAGCTGCCGATTTGCGCGACACGCAGCAGGTAGCTGGTGTAGGAGTAGGTTGTGGGCGCGTGTTTCGTGGCTTCGAGCTCCTTTGCAGAGATTCCGAGTTGCGAGCAGTATGAGCGATGGAGTTCCATCTCAGTGTTGAGGATGTGGTCCACGGCGCCGGCGAACCAGCTCATCGTGGCGAGATCGGGTGCTTTCACGGTACCCATTGCCAAGCATCTCGCATAGTCGATCAGGTAGGCGTAGTCCTGTGTCATGAAATGCTTGAAGCGATCCGCTGACAGCGTCCCGTCTCCGATTCCGAGCACAAACGGGTGTCGCATCATGGCTTCGCGCTGTGGCTTGGAAGCGACTTCGATCTCGTCGCAAAAGGTCACGACATCAACCTCCTTAGGGTTCATCATGCGCGCCCCCTTTGTCCGTGGGACATTTCCCCCGCTCACGGGGGAACCTAGGGTTATGCATCAACGATTCTCGCACATCAACGTAGGCGTCGAATCGCGCAGTTAGCATCCTTGATGCTGGTATCCTCAAACTTCATGGCATCGAAAAATAAAGGTGAAGGGCGTATGGTTTGGCTCGATCTTGAGATGACTGGGCTTGAGGAGCAGCATGTCATTATCGAGGTGGCGACGGTTGTCACTGATGCGAATCTGGAAATTCTCGCCGAAGGTCCTGACATCGCTATCAATCGCTCGGTTGAAGATCTCAACAACATCGATCCGTGGTCAGCGAAGCAACACACCGAATCGGGTTTGATGGACAAAGTGAGAGCATCGAGGATTGGCATCAACGAAGCGGAATCTCAGACGCTCGATTTCGTCAAGAGTTGGGTAGGCAGATGGGAAGCGCCGTTGTGCGGCAATTCGATCTGGGTTGACAGGCTGTTTTTGAAGCGCGAGATGCCGACGCTGGAATCTTACTTGCACTACCGTGTGGTGGATGTCAGCAGCATCAAGGAACTCGTTTCGCGCTGGCACCCGGACGCTCAGAAACCGCCAGAGAAATCTAAATCGCATCGTGCGTTGGACGATGTGCTGGAGAGCATCGAAGAGTTGCGGTGGTATCGCCGACAGTTCTTCAAGTCTCCGGAGGCTCTGTCAGTCAACTCCGCCTCTTGATGATCACCTAAGCTTCTGTTCGACCTGACGCTCAGCCTCGATTAGCTGGGGGTCGCTCTTGCGGCGTTCGGAGTAACGGCTGAGCGAGGCTAGTATCGTCGAGTGCGGACGACCGCCCATCAGTGTGCCGGTCTCGGAACTCGTAAGGCCGCTCTTCTCCCGCAACATGTAGATCGCCACGTCACGCGCTGACGTGACTGACCGATTGCCTCGACCTGGGCGGCACAGCTGATCGTTGCTGATGGAGAATACGCTGGCCACTGCTTCGACGACATCGTTCGGCGGCACCAGTGTCGGTGCTGGGGCAGTTATTCGATCTTTCACCGCTTCAACTGCGACCGCCAAGCTAACCGCTCTTGCTTCCGCCGCTTGCGCTCGCCCGGTCAGTTGGTGATGCGCGTCAACGCGTGCGATAGCGCCGATGACATCGCGAACGTTATTAGCGAATCGTTCCGACAAGAAGTCCAACACTTCGCTTCGCAGGTCCAATTTTCGTTCCGACGCGTATCTCCCGAGGAGTGAACGCTTCAACTCGAAGTCGGGCCGCGCAATCGAAATCTCGAGTCCGCCAGCCAGTCTGGAAACGATCTCGTCGCCGAGTTCACTAATCGGGTATGCGCTGTTGAATGTGAATACGACCTGTTTTCGATTGGCCAGCAGATGCTCAAGGATCGAGAGCAGAAATGACAGCGTCTTCGTTTTGCCGATGAGTTTCTCGATGCCATCAACGAGTAGTGCATCGACATCGCGGTAACGATCGCGGACCGCGGCGACCTTGCCGTTCTGCGAGGACTTGACGAAACTATCGACGAACTCTTCACCTGTAAGGCAGATGACGTTCATCTTGGCTTCGCGCATCTTGTTGGCGATGGCGTTGATGAGGTGAGTTTTGCCTTGCCCAGTTTCCGAAGCAATGGTCAAGGGATTGAACTCGTCGCCCGGTTCGTCTACAACGCTTTGTGCGGCGTTCAACGCGTGGGCGTTGCTCGCCGACTTCTCGAAGCGTTCGAAAGTGCAGTTCGGTATCGCGGGAAAGTACCGTGCGTTCTCGCGGGCTACAGTCGCGCGGTGACGGCTCAACCTGACATCGGCCCACTGGCTGTAGTCGCCAGCTAGACCCTCGCGAACCAACACGTCGCTGCTGGTGTAGGCGATGGTGTTGAGTTCGATCTTCACATCCTGGTTGAAAACCTCGGATGCGAATCGACGAATGCTTCGCATCACGCGTTGGCGGATCCAAGCGGCTACGAAACCGTTTTTCACGGTGACCCGCAACACGCCATCCACGAACGATGTTGCCTTCGAATCGGCTAGGTATGCGTTGAAATCGGCTTGGTTATCGATCTGCACCTCGACCATCCCGAGCACCACCCTCCACTTTTTTTGCACCGCGCAATTACGGCTGTCTGACAGGTCATCAGGCACAGATCATCCCTTCATGAGCGAATAGAATTTAACGGCGCGCGAAAATGCGGCAAGCAACTTCGTGCACAGTACCGATAGGTTTTGATTCTCGGACCGCCTCCTCAGAGCCCGAGAACATCGTCAACTAGATTTAACATATCGCCACTGGCAAAATCGCGCAACACGAAAGAGCCGTTTTTAGACGATTTTTGAACTGAATTTTGTGGATTGAACGGATGTTTGACATCGAAAATCAGAGGGCTTCAGCAAGGCTGATTCGAGCAAGAAAATCGGGTGAAACTCGCTGTTGTGGTAACAACTGCCGCTTTCGTCGATTGCCGTAGAAACGACATAATGTAGCAGCTGTCGAGCGCGCCAAAAGGTGTAGCGATGAGAGTGATTTTTTTCGGAACTCCAAACGCGTCAATTGCGTCGTTACGCGCTCTTCTCGGCTCCGGAATCGATGTCCCGCTGATCTGCACTCGCCCCGCGCGCCGCGCTGGACGCGGACGTGTCCTATCGCCAACCCCGGTGGAGGTTTTCGGAAAGGATTCGGGGATCCCGGTCATCACGCCTCAGACGTTGGACGCCGAGGCTGTGGCGACGATTCGGAAGGTCGAAGCGAATGTTTACATTGTGGTGGCGTATGGCAGATTCATTCCCAGTGAGCTGCTGTCGGCTCCACGATTGGGGGTTGTGAACGTCCATCCGTCGTTACTGCCGAAGCACCGCGGGCCGAGCCCGGTGGCGACTGCGATTCTCGACGGCGATGCGTCCACGGGTGTGTCGATCATGCTGCTAGATGAGGGGATGGATACTGGTCCCATCTTGGCTCAGTCCGAACCGGTGAGTGTTTCAAGCGATGTCCGATGCGACGCGTTGACCGAGTACCTCTTCGAGCTGGGTGCCGGTATGCTTCCAGAAGTTTTGAAGGATTACGGTGCTGGGAAGGTTACGCCGCAACCGCAGACCGAGGCGGTGACGACGGTGACGAGATTATTAACTAAAGTTGACGGAGAGATAGACTGGCAGGCCCCTGCGGATCGGATCGTCAGGATGAACCGGGCCTATCATCCTTGGCCGGGTACGAGCACGTTTTGGCGTGGTGAGGCATTCAAGATTGTTGATGTGGAAATTGGTGATGGTTTGATTTCGGGGCCGGGTCTCGATGCGGGTACAGTGTTCCGAGCGGATGATGGGAGTGTGGGCGTTGCTGCGGGGTCTGGATCTTCGGTGAGGCTGGCGGCGGTTCAAGCGGCGGGCAGGCGAGTGATCTCGGCTGCCGAATTCGCCAACGGGAGGCCTGAGTTCGTTGGTTCGAGATTGGGTGCAGAATAGAGTCGATTTTGCAACGGCTTAGTTGAGGGAAAGCGGAATGATAGTCGATTGCCATGTTCATGTGTGGGAGATGCCTCCGATAGCGCCGATTGGGCCTACTGCTCCGACGTGGACTGCGGTTACGGAGGAGGCTGGTCCGACGGAGTTGTTGATTGATGATATGGATGCGAACGGTGTCGATGCAGCGGTGCTGGTGCAGTCAAGCGGATCGACTTGGGACAATACTTACGTGGCGGAGTCGGCGAACGCGGATCGGGGAAGGTTTCGATCAATAGGTTTGGTTGATCCGATGGATCCTGACAATGCTTCGGTTGCGGCTCGTTGGATGGATGAGTTTGGGATGTCGGGATTCAGGTTTCATCCCGATTACTATCCGGACGATGTGGTTTTAGATGCGGAGTGGAATGGTCGGATGTTCAAGGAGATTGAGAAGCGGAGCGGGATTGTGAAGGTTCACAATCGAGTTGGGAATGTTGGGCAGATGGCGGAGATCGTAGGAAGGTATCCGGGGATCACTTGGATCGTTGATCACATGATGTATCCGGAGCCTTGGATGGCGGGCGATGGTTGGACGGCGTATCTGCCGGTTTTGGACTTGTCTCGGCATCCGAATGTGGTGATGATGATTTCGGATGTGCACAACCGATCAGGGGAAGGGTTTCCGTTTGTAGATATGCATAGTGTGGTGATGATGGCGATTGATGCGTTTGGGATTGAGCGGTGCATCTGGGGCACGGGTTATCCGGGGTATTTGAGAGAGAAGAACGGCTGGATTTCACTGGCGGACGAGTTGCGGTTAGTACGCCAGGGGTTTGATTGGTTGACGGAAGAGGAGCGTGGGAAGTTGCTCGGAGAGAATGCTAAGAGGATTTATGGGTTCTGATTAGTGAGAATGGTTACGGCCAGAGTCTCAGGACGGCGAGCAGGACTCCCATTGAACCGACTATCAGTCCGCCGAGCCGGAGCATAAGACGGGCTTCTAGCGCCTTGATCTCGCCGCGGAATTCGCCGCGCAGGTCGGCGATGTCTTCTTTGGTGGCGAGGCGACGCAACTCAGTACGGAACTCGGTTTCCAAGACTGTGATGCGAGTGTCAAGTGGTTCCAATGCGACCATTAAACGTTCTCCTTATATGTGATGAAGTTATACCGATCTGAGAACCGCATATCAGTGTGGGTGGCGGAGTTCTGATTTGCGGTCGCGTTGGGAAATGTTTCGTTTGCGGTTGTATGTTTTTTCTAGGTTTTCGTCTTCGAAGGTGATGGGGTGAGTGATGTTTTTGCGCGAGCGTGTTTGTCGGGCGCGGTTGCTCTGTGATGCTGGTGGGAGATTGTCATCTGTAGATTCTGGTTTGGGATCGCTGGGCATGAGTTGGTTATAGCAGGTTCTGGTGCTCTAGTCGGAGTTTTCTTCTTCGTCCTGATTTTCGTCATCGTCGTCAGGGGTGAATCCGGGGACGAGTTGGAATCGTTTGAAGCCTTCGGCGAATGGGGCGTCGATGTTTTTGCCATTTTCGGCTCGCCATCTTCGCATCCATCCGTCAACTTGATCAGGTCGATCTAGTTGACTGACGTGAGATTTGATGGCGCCAATGGCCTTTTCGACGTCTTCCTCTTCTAGCGGATTCCAGTGAGAACTACCTTCTCCGAACATCATGATCCAGACTTCGTGGACTTTCCATGCGTCGAGGCCTTGAGCCAAAAGGGCCTCGTCCCAGAGGTGGTCGCGGGCGGATGGGAATACTGCGGAGAGTGTGGCTTCGCCGGCGGCGAAGTGGTCTGGGTGGCCTATGTAGCTGCTGTGCGAGAGGTCGCGAGTGGGATTGGTGGTGATGAGGATGTGGGGGCGATGTTTGCGGATGACGCGGACAATTTCGCGTCGGAGTGCGATGGTTGGTTCTAGGTAACCGTCTGGGAAATCTAGGAACTCGATGGATTTTAGACCGAGGACGCGCCCGGCTTCGGTTTGCTCATCTTTGCGGATTCGGCTGAGTTCGGTGGCTGAAATCGAACGGTCTTCGGTTCCTTTTGAGCCGTCGGTGCACATTACGTAGACGACTTCCCATCCGAGTCTGGTCCATTTAGCGACGGTTCCGGAGCATCCCCAATCGGCGTCGTCGGGATGTGCGAAGACGACCATCGCTCTGGAGTGGGGTTCTTGTTCGGGCGGGACAGGTTCGGAATCTGTGGTCATTAGGACATCAGGCGAGTTGGTTGAGGGTGGATCGTAATAGTGCTGAGAATCAATGTTAATTTTGAGAGTTTGAACTAGGATGCTAAGGATGGGGATGTTGTGAGTGTTTGGGGTGGGCATCCCCCTGCGTTCGCTTCGCTGCGCGTCCCCCTTCGATTCTCGAAAGGGGACGGGTGTAGGCGCGTTTGATTCTCCCTTTGGGGGGATTTTTGTTCGACGGGGGGTGTCGAAGGATCGCCGCGTGTTCGGGGTCGCGTGCGAAGGGTTGGTTGTAATTGGCTTATATTCCAGCACCGCCGACGTCGCCAGACCGTCGGCCCTCCGGGAGGCGTGGATCTGAAAGATCAGCCCCCGTCATCGCTCGATTGTTCCTCTCGCTGATGCTGTAGCCTCTTCCGTCCAGCGCTCCGGAAAGACGTGTGCCGGGTAGAGAGACCGTTCGCCCGGACCTTGAACGGCATCCACTGCGCGGCCCCTAACCGCTCAGGACGCCCGCCCGCGAGGGTCGGGAGCGATACGGGTCGTGCGGGAGACGCGTCTCCTTCGCGTGTGCGAAGGACATGGGTGGCGCCGTCTGGCTTGCTTTTGTTGGCGGAGCAGGCATATGCTCCGCGTCCGAGCCCTACAGCTACAACGATCTTCGTAACCGGGTTGTGGCAGCGTTGCGCCCGTCTCCATTCATCGGAAGGGAAGACGTCTTTCAGTGGCTTGTGGCGGGACATCGCCGGCGGGTCGTATGTTGGCGACCCCTGCTACCCCGCCCGCTGCCGTACTTCAT
>DAOUJE010000081.1:0-1515 GCA_034423055.1 Dehalococcoidia bacterium
GACACGACACCTTCCTTAGACAAGACTTCGATTATCTGTCCAATGGCGGTACGCGCCGAAGGAGCCGGGAGATCCGGATCAAACGCCGCGGTCATATTCACTTTTCCGTCCGCACACACCGCGAGCCGAGCTTCCGACACACCATCAGCCACAGTCGAATATACGAGCAACACCGAGATTCCTGATCCCGCTGCACGCGCAAATATCCTCGCGCTCATCGCAGTATCGCCCCTGCCCAATCCCCATTCAGAGTGCTTGAACTTCAGCACTCCTACTGTCAACTGATCGCTTAGCGACAGCTGCCCCTCCTGCGCGGTGCGAGGCCCTATTACGTATACATTTTCCTCCCAGTCGTTCTCCAACATGTCCTGTTGCAACGCGGTCAACGCGACCTGATCGGCGATGTCGTAACGCAACTCAATCTCATCATCGGGTATGAGGTGCCCTAATATCTCGTCCGGCGACGCGCCTCTCACGATCGCTTTCAAAAGTTCGATGACGGGATCCAGTTCCGCGACCAGCACCAGCGGTTCTGGTTGTGCGTAGCAACGAGTCGCGATCTCGACGAAGGCGTCGAACTCCGCAATATCCTCTTCATCGAACGAGCCTAAAGAACGCCAAAACTGACGAGCAACGCTGGCAAAATCATAGTCTTTGATCAACGCGACATCCAGACCCGAACGACGGTATATCCGCCAACGAAGCCCGTCAGTCAAGATTCCGATCGTCGATTGGCCACTTGCCACATGTTGACGCAAATACCGTTGAATCTGACGATCCGGCGAAGATGTCCGACGTCCCGGTTGCGCCTGAACGTCAAAATCGCTACCCAGCGCCTTCGCTTCCAAGATGATCGCGGCAGTGCCTAGATCAGGCTGAACTTCTCGGTCATAGCAAAGTTCGTCCGGACGGTTGCCCCGATCTCCGTCCTCCGGTCGACGATGCGCTGGCGGAAATCCCAATGCATCCAGAACGGGATTTATGAGTAACATCCGCGTCTCGGCTTCGTTGATCTCGTGACCGCGTTTCTCAACGAGGCGATAACCCTCACGCAACGCGTTGATGACACGCAACGAGTCATCCGAGATATCGACAACCGATTCCCCAGAGTCCATCAACACCGTACCGACATTCTCTTCGTCGGTCTCAGGTATCAAGATTTCGGTCGATCTTGCCAATCCACTACTCGAATTGCTATGGACGAACACGCCGAGCCGCATCGCGCGCGGCCCTCCCAACCTTTAACGCTTCTTCTACCATTTCGCCACTCACGGTAATATGCCCCATCTTACGACCAACTCGGTACTCAGACTTTCCATATAGATGCAGATGCGTCCGCGGCGTCGCCAAAACGGCACCCCAGTCCGGCGAGCCATCCGTCGCATCCCAAATGTCCCCCAGCAGATTCACCATCACCGTCGGCGACCGTAACGACACGTCGCCCATCGGCATCCCTACCATGATCCGCGCCAGCTGCTCGAACTGCGACGTCTCACAACCCTCGATCGTGTAGTG
>DAOUJE010000082.1:0-40032 GCA_034423055.1 Dehalococcoidia bacterium
GGCGCGACCGCCTACGTGGTCCAGGTCATTTTCGACGGTGGCAGCTACCCGGCGACCGCGGTCGATTCCGTCCCCTCCGGCGTCGATCTGAGTCTCCCGGCCGGCGACTTTGGACTGGCCTGGATCAACGCGATCAGCTCGGGCGACTACAAGATTAGAGTCGCCGCCAGAAACGATGCGGGGGTGGGCCCGTGGTCTATCGAGGTGGCGTTCACCGTGACCGGGCAGATGCAGCAACAGCCACAGCAACAACAGCCGCAGCAGCAGCCACAGGTCGTCGGGCAGGGCGATCCCTGCGACACTTGCGGCGCCGAGGACGAGCTGGGCGTGACGCCCGACCCGGGAGATGCCCAGCCAGGAGAAGCCCAGGGAGAGGCCCAGGCGCAGCATGCCGATCTCATCGCCAAGATGTACGAATGGCGCAACGATCCCGAATGGTCGAGCTTCAAGGAGCACACCGACCGCTGGGACCGGGCGCTATCAGCCTTCGGCGAGACGGTGCCCGATACGACGCTGACGCCGATGACCGCATCTGAAGCTCAGGGCTACGCCGACCGCGGCAGCGCCTGGTCCCGCTGGGTGGAAGTGGCGGCGGCGCTGCGGGAGATCGAGAGCGGCGCGCTCATCGCCAAGATGTACGAATGGCGCAACGACCCACAGTGGTCGAGCTTCAAGGAGCACACCGACCGCTGGGATCGGGCGCTCTTAGCCTTCGGGGAAACGGTAACCGACACGACGCTGACGCCGATGATGGCGGCAGAAGCGCAGGCCTTCGCCGGCCGCGGCAGCGCCTGGTCCCGCTGGGTGGAGGTGGCCGCCGCCCTGCAGAAGCTGGAGTCCGCCGGACAGCAGCAGGTGACCGCGACCGCCACGCCCGAACCAGAGGCGCAAGAGCTGGGAAGTGAAGAGACGGATAGCTCGGACATTGTCTCCCGGTACGACGCCGACGGCGACGGCAGCATTAGCCAATCAGAACGGCTAAAGGCCCTCGACGACTACTACGCCGCCAAAATCACCTACGCCGAGTTCCTCGAGGTCAACAAAGCCTATCAAGCGTCCTGAACCGCGACTGAAGACGGCAGACGACCTCGAGTAGGGGCGGTTCGCGAACCGCCCCTACTAACCGTAGTTGCAGCCGATGCCCTTGTATCCGATCTCGACGTCCCCGTCAGCAGTAACAAGTACCGGAGTGATCCGATCACCGCCGGAGAGACGTTCGACTTCGCTCCAAAGATCAGGCTGTTTCGAGACGTCGATCTCCTCGTAGTCGATGCCCTTCTGCTGCAAATCGGACTTGAGCATGTCGCAGTATCCGCAGGTCGGATGCGTGTAGACAACCGCAAGATCGCGTGTTGGTTCTTTATTTGGCATGGTACGGATTATAAACGGGTTCTAACGCTTCATCTTATTGAGACGTTATCCACTTCGTCTCAGCCTCAACGCATTCAGCGAAACCGACAACGAAGAGAACGCCATCGCCGCTGCCGCCGCAACCGGGCTCAGAAACCCGCTTTCACTGATTATGAACCGCAGGTATTCCGGCGGTGGCGAATCCGCAAACACTGGATGCAATGCTCCTGCAGCAATCGGAATCAGCAGGACGTTGTACGCAAACGCCCAAAACAGGTTTTGACGAATCACCCGAACCGTAGCCCGGCTGATCGAAATCAACCGCGGTATAGCTGCTGGTTCATTATTTACGAGCGTGACATCCGCCGCCTCGATAGCGATATCTGAACCGCTCGCCATGGCGATGCCAACATCCGCCGTCGCGAGGGCCGGCCCGTCATTGATGCCATCTCCGATCATCGCCACTCTGCGGCCTTCACTGCTAAGTTCAGTTACCCGCGTCGCCTTCTCTGATGGCAACACTTGAGCATCAACATTCTCGATCCCGACATCCTGGGCAACAGCATTCGCCGATTCGAACCGGTCACCAGTGATTAAGTGCGTCTCAATCCCCAACCCGCGCAACGACGTAACCGCCGCTTTAGCATCCTCGCGGACAGTGTCCTGCAACCCGATCGCAGCAACCAACTGACCGTTTATAGACACCGTAACTGGCGTTTGGGCACTAGCTTCGATCCGTTCTACCGCCGAGTGAACACTAGCGTTTTCCTCTAGCAACACCGCCGATGGATTCATCACAGCTACAAGCGCACCGTCAACTCGCGCATAAACGCCTTGTCCAGTGATCGACTGAAACCCTTCCGCGTCCGAAATTTCAAGTCCGCGTTCCCGCGCCGCGCCCACAATCGCCCCCGCAACTGGATGCTCAGAGAAAATCTCTACGGCCGCCGCCGATCTAACGATCTTCTCATCCGTCAGACCTGAAGCGGCATCCACATGGGTCGCAACTACTTGCGGCTTGCCTGCCGTCATGGTACCCGTCTTGTCGAACGCCACCGTGTCTACGTTCGCTGTCCGCTCAAGCACCGTGGCATCCTTGATCAAGACGCCATGCTCAGCCGCGCGACCGATGCCCGCTACAACCGCGGTCGGAGTCGCCAGCCCCAAAGCACAAGGACACGCGATGACAAAAACCGTCACTGATATCAGCAACGCGTTCGGCAACGAGGGATCGGGAGCCACCACCAACCAAAACAGGAACGAGGCCAAACCAGCAACTAGCACCGCCGGCACGAATCTCGCCGTCACCCGATCTACAAAGCGTTCGATCGGCGCCCTAGTCGATTGCGCCCTTTCGACTTGACGAATAATCTGCGAAAGCAGGGTTGATTCACCGGTAGTCATGACTCTAGCTTTGCAAGCAGACGCGACATTCAGCGTGCCTGCAAAAACCGTATCGCCTCGCCTCTTGACCGCTGGCATGCTCTCGCCGGTCAGCATCGACTCGTCAATCTCGGCGGCTACGTCAACTAGCCTCGCGTCGGTAGGCACCCGTTCGCCCGGTCGAATCACCACCGTTTCACCGATCTCAATATCGTCGATCGCCACTTCTACCACGCCATATTCTCGTTCCACAAGCGCGGTGCGCGGTTGCAATTCGATCAGCATACGAACTGCTTCGGATGCTCGCAGCCTCGTTCGTCCCTCCAACCATCGCCCCAGCGAAACCAGCCCGATGATCGCAGCAGATACCTCGAAATACGTCCCAGTGTGGTGCTCCGGAGCCACGAAACTCGCAGCATCCGACCACAACGTCGCATCACCGACAGTCAACTGCGAGATCGTTACCAACGTACTGTAGACGAACGCAACCGATGTCCCCACGACCACAAGCGTGTTCATATTAGATGTCTTGTGTTTGGCCGCCGCCCATGCAGATCGGTAGAAAGGAGCGGCGATTCGCACCTGGATCGGCGTAGCGATCACCAAGAACAATAGATTCAACGCGTATGCAGGTATATCTGGAGCAAACGCCGAACGCGCCATCGTGACAACCATCATCAGCACCATCGCGCCGATGCTGACGATCGCGCTGTTGCGAATTGTCAGCAGCTCCAATCTCTGCGATTCGACCCTAGACTCGCGAGAGCGATCCGATGCGCCAGCCTCAATATCCGCTGCCGGCGGCACATCTACTCCGTATCCCGCATCATCCACCGCGGCTGAGATGGCTTCGAATATCTCGCCACCACTTTCAAGATCGACGGTGTCAGTAGCCGAAAAGTTGACGTTCGCCGAATTGGTGGCAAGCGACACCTCTGCCGATTCAACCCCGGGAACGGAGGAAATCGCTTCAGTAACGTGCGAAACACACGCGGCGCATGTCATTCCGCGGATGTAAATGGTCTTGGAAACCATCGCACACGTCCCTTAACCGTTTCGAACGAAGGACTGAATTCAAAAGTCCCGATAGTTTAAGGTTAATCTGCCAGCGCCAAACCCAACGGAGTATTCATGGAACCAATCGGATCGTCGTCAGGTCTACCTCGTCGCCAAATCGTCATCACGATGGCATGCGCGATGACTGGATTGTTCCTAGCTGCTCTCGATCAGACGGTCGTCGGCACTGCGATGCCGAGAATCATCGCCGATCTGGGCGGTTTCGATCGCTATACGTGGGTCACGACCGCATACATCGTTGCATCGACAATTACCGTACCTATCGTCGGGCGCTTGTCAGACATTTTCGGCCGCAAGCTTTTCTACATCCTCGGTTTGATCCTCTTCTTGATCGGCTCGTTCGCCTCCGGCACCGCAGAGTCGATGAACCAGTTGATAGCGTTCCGCGCATTCCAAGGCATGGGCGGTGGCGTGCTTATGTCGTTGGCGTTCGTGATAGTTGGCGATCTGTTTGCACCGGCAGAAAGAGGAAAAATCCAAGGAGTCGTAGCTGCCGTATTCGGATTAGCTTCGGTCATAGGCCCGACCCTGGGCGGATTCCTTACCGACACGCTGTCTTGGAATTGGATCTTCTACATCAACATTCCAATCGGAGTCGCACTCGTGCTTTTGATGCTCCGCTTCTTCCCGCGCGTAGAACCTGACGTGATGGACCGCTCGATCGATGTTGTAGGCATCCTCACCCTCATTTTGACTGTAGTGCCATTGTTGCTCGGATTGTCGCTGGCTGGCGTCGAATATGCATGGTCATCACCGATAATCATCGGATTATTCGCGGCATCTGCGGTTTTCCTTGTGGCGTTCATCTTCACCGAGTTGCGCAGTTCGAACCCCATCATGCCGCTCGAGATCTACAAGAATCGTGTGATCAGTGTGGCTCTGCTTGCAGTTTTCATCACTGGGTTCGGCATGTTCTCGGCCATCATCTTCATACCGCTCTTCTTCCAAGGGGTATTAGGATCATCGGCGACCAGCAGCGGGAGCTTCCTCACGCCTATGATGCTTGGGATTGTTGCTGGAGCTGCATTATCCGGCCAGATCGTTTCCCGCATCGGCGGGTATCGAATACCGGCTACCTTCGGGGTCGTACTCATGACGGGCGCAGCCTTTCTTCTGTCCACAATGTCTTCCTCTACGGCGTACGGTGTCGCAATCAGTTTCATCGTGGCACTGGGATTTGGGCTTGGGTTCACGTTCCCGTCCTTCACGATCGCGGTGCAAAACTCCGTCGAGCACCGCTTCCTCGGAGTTGCCACGTCGGCCGCGCAGTTCGCTCGGTCCATAGGTGGTTCACTCGGATTGGCGGTGTTGGGAGCCTACATGACGAACACATTCCAATCTGAACTGAAGGAAAAACTTCCGCCTCAAGTGCGAGACACGTTAGGCGATCAAAAGATCGTCGAATTGTCGGAAAATCCCGCTGCGATGGTGAATCCAGACGCTCTGCACACGCTGACTTCGCAGTTGGGCTCATCGGGTGTCGTTGCTGATTCCCTGCTGTCCGGGCTTCGAGATGCCCTCGCATCTTCGGTCTCTGGAGTGTTCCTCGTAACCTTCTTCATCCTGCTCACGTCGGTAGTGGTTGTGTTCTTCTTGAAAGATCGGCCATTACGCACGGAGATCGGTTCTGGACCGCCGGCAACGAGCGAATGAGCGCCCCCACTTGCATAACTACCTACCCGACATCAACTCTTAAACGCATTTGGGAAATCGCCGCAGAACGCGCGAAAAAGGACACAACAACACGCCAGCATCGCGTATCATTAAAATAGTGCACGTAATCCGCGGCCACGCTCGTTCAGAGCATTCCATAGCGCATCCGCAGCTGGGGAAAAACCCCAGTCAGGGTATGCGTGTTTCTGCGCGCATAGGACTGAGCCGCAATCCGTCATCGGTGCCGAATCCAATACTTCGCGACTCAGGATAACCCGTCGCTTCTTTGGATCCCACCTGCTCAAGGAGAACTGAATGGCAATCTCACCTGCATTGACCACTGGCGGCAGAGGCCGCGCGTACCGCACCTTTGGCGACACCAAGGTACCGACGGACATGCCGGACCTCATACAGGTCCAAAAAGATTCGTTCGAATGGTTGCTTGGCGATGGCCTTCGACAGCTGTTCAAGGAAATCTCGCCCATCACCGACTACTCTTCCGACAACCCCAAATACGAGATGAGTCTCACCGAGCATGAGATCCTCGAACCCGAGTTCTCCGAAGAAGAGTGTCGCGAACGCGAGATCACCTACAGCGTGCCTTTGCACGTCACGATCGAGCTGAAGATCAACGAGACCGACGAGATCAAAGAGCAGACCATCTTCTTCGGCGACATGCCGAAGATGACGGAAAACGGAACATTCATCATTAACGGTGCCGAGCGCGTGGTCATCTCGCAACTCGTACGTTCGCCAGGTGCCTACTACTCATCGGACGACGACCTAGCTACCGGTAACCGGCTGTGCAGCGTCAAGCTCATCCCCTATCGTGGCGCGTGGGTCGAACTCGAAACCAGCAACCGCGACATCCTCTTCGCCAAGGTCGATCGCAAGCGCAAGCTACCGGTAACCACGCTACTCCGCGCAATAGCAGCCGTCGACGACGGGACCGAAGGGGATACGGGAAATCCCATCAAACTCGATTCGCTCGACGCAATGCTCGAGGTCTTTGGCGACCCAACCGACGGCGAGGAAGATTCCGACGTCAGAGACTTCATACGCTCGACGTGGAATTCCGACGCCGACGCGAAAGACGAAGATGAAGCTCTCAAAGAGTTTCACAAGCGCATGCGGCCGGGTGAACCGGCCACCGTCGATGGCGCACGTCGCCTGGTTCACCAGATGTTTTTCGACTCCCGGCGTTACGACCTCGGAGATGTCGGCCGTTACAAGCTCAACCGGCGTATAGATGTTGATGTTGAACTCTCACGACGAACGCTGACTAAGCGCGACTTCGTCAACATCATCAAGCGCATGATCAAGGTCAACAATGGCGAAGCAGTCCCCGACGACATCGACCACTTGGGCAACCGACGCGTTCGCACTGTCGGCGAACTTATCCAGAACCAAATCCGAGTCGGACTGGTCCGGATGGAACGCGTCGTGCGCGAACGCATGACGACGCACCCCGGAGAGACGACACCCGCCGCGTTGATCAACATCCGTCCCGTCGGTGCAGCAGTCAAAGAGTTCTTCGGCGGCTCTCAGCTGTCGCAGTTCATGGACCAGACCAATCCGCTGTCCGAACTTACGCATAAGCGACGCCTCTCTGCGCTCGGACCAGGCGGATTGACACGGGACCGTGCCGGCTTTGACGTTCGCGACGTTCACCACTCGCACTACGGTCGTATATGCCCCATCGAAACCCCCGAAGGACCGAATATCGGATTGCTTGGCTCGCTTGCGACGTATGCCAAAGTCAATGAATTCGGCTTCGTCGAGACGCCTTACCGCAAGGTCCGGACAACCATTTCGAACCGATCCGACGATTTGATCGGCCGCACCCTGCTCCAAGAAGTCCGCGAAAAAAGTCGCAAAACCATCGTCGCCGAATCTGAATCGGTAATCGACGAGCAACTGGCACGTCGCTTGCGACGACTCGGAGAGCAAGATCTGGAAGTCCGCCCTTACATCTCTTTGCACGCCGAAGATGTCGAATTCCTCTCTGCTGACCAAGAAGAAGAAGTGCTGATCGGCGAGCCTACCACTCCCGTTGACGCGCTCGGCCAGCTCCGCGGCGTCGTACGTTGCCGAACCGGTGGCGAACAATACATCAAGGCGCGGCCCGAAGAAGTCGACTACGTCGACGTATCTCCTTCACAAATCGTCAGCGTCTCAGCCGGACTGATACCGTTCCTCGAGCACGACGACGCGACACGCGCGCTCATGGGCTCCAACATGCAACGGCAAGGCGTACCGTTGGTGATGCCCGAAGCACCCATCGTCGGCACTGGCATCGAATATCGTGCCGCACTCGACAGCGGACAGGTGGTCCGCTCAGAGACCGACGGCATCGTCACTTCCGTGACCAGCGACAAAATCGTCGTCACCGACGAAGATGGCAACAATCACAAGTACCCGCTGACCCGGTACGAACGCTCAAACCAGAGCACGTGCATAAACCAGCATCCGATCGTAAACAAGGGCCAAGTGGTCAACCAAGGTCAGGCTATCGCCGACAGTTCATCTACTGACGGAGGCAGATTGGCTTTGGGTCAAAACGTGCTCGTCGGCTTCATGAGCTGGGGCGGCGGTAACTACGAGGACGCCATCATCTTGAGCGAGGACCTTGTAAAAGGCGACCGTTTCACTTCCACGCACATACAAAAGCACCAAGTCGAAGCTCGCGAAACCCAACTGGGGCCAGAAGAAATCACCCGCGACATCGCTAATGTCGGCGAAAGCAATTTGGCGAACCTCGACGAAGAAGGCATCGTGATCCCCGGCACCTGGGTCGGACCTGGCGACATCCTAGTCGGCAAAGTCACCCCCAAAGGCGAGACAGAACTTACCGCAGAGGAGAAGCTGCTACGGGCCATCTTCGGCGAGAAGGCCCGCGACACCAAAGACACCAGCCTGCGAGTGCCACACGGTGAAAAAGGCAAGGTCATCAAGGTACGCATCAGCAAGAAGGAAGACGGTGACGAGTTGCCACCAGGCGTCTCCATGATGGTTCGCGTCTGGGTCGCTCACACACGCAAGATTATGCAGGGCGACAAGATGGCTGGTCGGCACGGCAACAAAGGCGTCGTTGCAATGATCCTGCCGCGCGAAGACATGCCGCACTTGGAGGACGGAACTCCGCTGGACATTGTCTTGAACCCGATCGGAGTTCCATCCCGCATGAACCTCGGGCAACTCCTTGAAACTCATCTGGGCTGGGCGGCCAGAGAGCTCGATTTCTCCGCCATCACCCCAGTTTTCGACAGTGCCAGCGAGGTAGCTATTGAAGACGAGCTGGCTCGCGCATGGTTCGTCAACGCGGCCCAAGCCAGAAACCATCGCGACCTAGACGACCGGGAGATCGACTACGAAACGGTCCAACAGTGGCTCGCAGAGCGCGGTTACGACTATGACGAATTGCGGAGCCATGCAATCGAACACGCCGGCAAGGCCAGCGAAGCCTGCATGAGAATCTGGCTCAACGAAGTCGCCGGCCAAGATGTCGACGATCTGGATCGCGATGGCCTCCTTGAGGCCGCGCGCCGACTCGACCGTGAAATAGGCAATGCCGCGCCGGTTCTCGGCAAGCAGTCCTTGATCGACGGACGAACGGGTGAAAGGTTCGACCAACCAGTGACGGTCGGCAGCATATACATGATGAAACTCATCCACTTGGCTGAAGACAAGATGCACGCTCGGTCAACGGGCCCATACTCGCTGATTACGCAACAACCGTTGGGCGGGAAGGCGCAATTCGGCGGCCAACGCTTCGGCGAAATGGAGGTTTGGGCCTTGGAGGCATACTCCGCACCACACACACTCCAAGAGGTTCTCACCATCAAATCCGACGACGTCAAAGGAAGAGTTCTCGCCTACGAAGCAATCGTTAAGGGGCAGTCGGTAGTCTCTGCTGATGTCCCGGAATCGTTCAATGTTCTTATCCACGAGCTCCAGGGCTTGGGTCTGGACATTTCGATGATCGGCGATTCCAGCATCGAAGAAGAAGGTGAAGCCGGGGAGGAGATTGCCATCGCCGATGTTGACATTGATGACGACACCGACATCGCTGCGCTTGGCGGAGATGTGTTGGATATCGGCTCCGAACTGCCACCACCGGTATTGGAATTCGATGTCGACTTCGAGGACGAAGAGGACGACGGTGAGCATCAGGACGAAAACGGCTCATCGGAAGATGACTTGAGTTCATCGAATGGCGAAGCAACCGAAATCGAAGCGGATTCAGACGACGAATAACCCTTGAGCGGATGCGGCGTTCACTGCATCCGCCCACCCCCGGTTGGCGACACAAAGTCGCGTTTGCGACTAAACGAGGTTACACGGAATGGCATTCACATCCATACAACAAGCGGCTCCTACAACGGACAACGACTTTCGCGCGATCAAGATCTCTATCGCATCGCCGCAGGTCATCAGGAAATGGTCATGGGGAGAGGTCAAGAAGGCAGAAACCATCAATTACCGCACGCTCCGCCCTGAGCGCGACGGTCTTTTCTGCGAACGTATCTTCGGCCCTACCCGAGACTTCGAGTGCCCCTGCGGAAAGTACAAGCGCCAGCGCGACATGCGAACAAGGCGCGAGGGCTTCATATGCGATCAGTGCCAGGTCGAAATCACCCGCGCATCCGTGCGACGCGAGCGCATGGGGCACATCAACCTCGCCGCACCTGTCGCCCACATCTGGTTCTCTAAGGGAACTCCGTCGCGGATGAGCATCATACTCGACATCACTCCCCGCAACCTTGAACGCGTCCTTTACTTCTCTTGCTACATCATCACAAGCGTAGATGAAGAAGCCCGCCTGCAAGCCATAACCGAACTCGCAGACTACCGTGAGCAGGAGCTGGGCCGCATCGAAGAAGAACGTCTCCAATACAGCGTCAGCGAACAAGACGAAGAGTTCTTGGCGATGCTCATCGAACGCATCGTCGACCTGCACAACACCTTGGGTGTTGATCCCGAAGCCATCCCGAACGCGCCCGAAGGTGCTTCGATGCAGGACGAGATCGAAATCAAGCTCGCGCACTACAAGGTCATGTTCGAACAGGACATTGCCCGCAAGATCGAACGCGCTGAAAGCCTCCAGATCAAGACCGAGTTGAACGAGGCTGAATACCGCGAATTGAAGGACCTCTTCGGAAACGTGTTCGAGGCCGGAATGGGCGCAGATGCCATCCTTGAACTCCTCAAGACTCTTGACCTTGACGAGATTCACGCCGAGTTGAACGAAACCATCCGTAACACCTCTGGTCAACGGCGAGCGAAGGCGGTCAAGCGCTTGAGCGTCGTCGAGGCGTTCCGCACCAGTGGTAACAAGCCGGAATGGATGATCCTCACCGTTCTTCCAGTCCTTCCGCCTGAACTCCACCCCATGGTGCAGCTCGACGGCGGACGTTTCGCGACCAGCGACCTTAATGATCTCTATCGCCGCGTCATCAACCGCAATAACCGCCTAAGCCACCTCCTGAAACTCTCCGCTCCAGACATCATCGTCCGTAACGAGCGACGCATGTTGCAGGAAGCCGTCGACGCACTGATCGACAACGGTCGCCGTGGACGGGCCATAATGGGACGCCACAACCACAAACTGAAGTCCCTCACCGACTTGCTGCGCGGCAAGCAAGGCCGATTCCGACAGAACCTGCTCGGAAAGCGTGTCGACTACAGCGGTCGCGCGGTCATCATCTCCGGTCCGCAAATGAAACTCGATGAATGCGGCATCCCCAAGGAGATGGCATTGGAATTGTTCAAACCCTTCGTCATGAATCGTTTGATTGCCGAAGGACACGCCCACAACATCAAAACCGCCAAGCGACGCGCCGAGGAAGCCGACGACGAAGTCTGGGACACTCTCGAAAAGGTAGTGGACGGTCACCCCGTGCTACTCAACCGCGCACCCACGCTCCACCGCCTCGGCATCCAAGCCTTCTACCCTAAACTCGTCGAAGGCAAGGCGATACAGCTACACCCGTTGGTCTGCACCGCATTCAACGCTGACTTCGATGGTGATCAGATGGCCGTACACGTACCGCTGTCACCCGGCGCCATCAACGAGGCGAAGACGCTGATGCTCAGCACCAGCAACATGCTCGCCCCTCGTTCCGGCTCCCCGATCGTTTCGCCGACGCTCGATATGCTCCTAGGGCTCTACTACATGACCGGACCGGTCATGGACACCGCGGTACCCGTGCCAACCGATGCATTGACAGCCGATTTCGCTCAACAGAATGGAAATTCAGCTACCAACGGGCACGCCGGAATCAAATACTTTGGAAACCTCCAAGAAGCCCGATACGCAGAAGAAACTGGCGAAATCGGCTTACGAGACCGCATTCGCGTTAGAGTCCCCGGCGCTACCCGCGTTTGGACCGACTCGACCGCAGCTGAACCCGTCACCATTGACGACCCGCACGACTGGATTGAAACGACGGTCGGACGCATCATCTTCAACGAGATGCTGCCCGACTCCATCGGATTCCACAACTACGTCATGCGCGAAGACGAAATCGATGCCGTCGTCCACCGCTGTTATAGCGAGTTAGGCAACAACGGAACCGCGCTCGTCCTTGACGAAATGAAGCGCCTAGGTTTCGAATACGCGACACGCTCCGGAACCACCATCGCGATCAAGGACGCCGTGCCACCGCCCGAGAAGCAAGAACTCCTGGAAAACGGTCGTGCACAAGTCGCCGAACTCCAGCGGATGTTTGAAGAAGGCATCATTACCGACGAGGAAAAATACGCCGCCACGATTGAGACTTGGAATGAAACCTCCGACCGCGTTACCGATGCAGTGAAGGAGCACCTCTCGGAGTACAACGGCGTTTTCGCAATGTCGGACTCCGGCGCCAAGGGTAACTTGGCGCAGATCAAGCAGATGGCCGGCATGCGTGGATTGATGTCCAACCCGCGTGGCCGCATCATTGATGTGCCCATCGAGGCCAGCTTCTCGGAAGGCCTGTCGGTGCATGAGTTCTTCGCTTCAACGCACGGATCGCGCAAGGCACTCGCCGACACTGCGCTCAAGACCGCCGAAGCCGGATACCTCACCCGCCGTATGGCTGACGCCGCGCAGAACGTCATCATCAACGAACGCGACTGCGCGACGCCTATCGGAATGACGATATCTGCCGAAGCATCACGCGCGCTCAACCTGCCATTCGAAGAGCGAATCTTCAGCCGATATCCTGTACGCGATGTCGTCGACCCCACGACGGGTGAAATTCTGGCAACTTCAGACGACCTCATCGACAACGAACTCGCAAAGCGCATCGCTGATGCGGGACTGGAGGAGCTAGAAGTGCTGTCCCCAGTCTCCTGCATGACGGAGCGCGGAATCTGTGCAAAATGCTACGGAAGCATGCTCGCAGACAACCGACCATCCATCATCGGTGAAGCCGTCGGCATCGTCGCTGCACAGTCGATCGGAGAACCGGGAACCCAGCTCACGATGCGTAACTTCCACACTGGAGGTATCGCTAGCGACCGTGACATTACGACCGGTCTGCCTCGTGTTCAAGAGCTCTTCGAAGCCCGTAACCCGAAGTCACCTGCGATCCTCTCCGAGATCCCGGGCACCGTCCGCTTCCGTGACGCGCAAGGCAACCTCGTAATCGCTGTTGAAAACGTGGAGGCCTACCACGAAAACATCGAAATCCCTGACGGCTATCGCTCCGCGGTGGAAGTCGGCGATTGGGTCGATGCCGGTTCCAACCTCATGACGTTGACCGCCGCAGGTCGACGCGATGCAATGGGCGAAGACGGTGCTCTCGCAATTCCCGAAGACTTGGTTTCGCAAGTCTCCGGCGAAGTTGAAAGCATCGATGAAGACGCGATACGTATCGTCTGGCATGAAACCGCCGAACGCGAATACATGCCGCAGAGCAACGCCGACATCCTCGTATCCGAAGGTCAGGAGATCGAACCCGGAACACAGTTGACCGATGGCACCAGCAACCCCCACGACATCCTTCGCATCAGCGGAATCGAAGCCGTTCAACGCTACTTAGTCGAAGAGGCGCAACGCGTTTACCGATCTCAAGGTGTGAAAGTGCACGACAAGCACTTCGAAGTCGTCGTGCGACAAATGCTCCAAAAGGTCAGGATCGAAAGCACTGGCGACTCGAAACTGCTGATCGATGAGGTCGTTGACCGCTCGCAATACCTGCAAGCCAACGAGGAAGTCCGTGAGCAGAACGGCGACCCCGCAACCGCATCGCCCGTGTTGCTTGGAATCAGTCGCGTATCGCTCATGTCACACAGTTTCCTCGCCAAGGCGTCGTTCCAGGAAACAGAACGTGTCCTCACCGACGCCGCGTTGCAAGGAAGTGTCGACAGATTGACCGGTCTCAAAGAGAACGTCATCATCGGACGGATGATCCCCGCACGACTCGACCGCTCTGCCGAGGGACGCGAACTGCTCGGACTGCCAGACCCAGAAGCCGTGCCAGCACAGCCTGTCACCCAAGGTTGGGAAGAAGCTCTCGCAGCTATCGCCGGCGAAGACATGGCAGCATCCCTTGCCGCCTTCAACGTCGAAAGCGATACCGCAAGCGTCTCCATAGGCTTCTCTGGTGACGACGAGAGTGCAAGCGACGGGGCAGAACCCGACTTCTCGAACCTCGCCAGTGCACTCTTCGGCGACATGGCACCGTCAGACGATCCCGTCATCTCCTTCGACGACAGCAGCGACACCGACGAGTAAGTACTCCTGTCCTTTCGCGAAGCGAGGGGGACGCGTGGCAGCGAAGCGACCACGCAGGGGGCGCCCGAGATCCTGCAACGACGGGTAGGGGCAGGTTTGAAACCTGCCCCTACCCGTGCAGAACCCCGTCATTCCCGCGGGGCCTGCCCAGTACCCCGATACGGGGGCCGGAATCCAGAGGGGTGGCGCAAGGGCGATTCACGCCGAGTTGCACGCGATTATCATTGCCCCCTAGCACCGGTTGATTATGCATAGAACCGGCCGCCTTGAATACCTGCAATCGTGAGTTCAACCATGCCAACCAACCCCGATCAACGTCCCAACGTAATCGTCTTCATGACCGACGACCAAGGCTACGGCGATCTGTCGTGCATGGGCGCAACCGACTTTCGAACGCCAAACCTCGACAACCTCGCCGCTAACGGTGTCCGCTTCACTGACTGGTACTCCAACAGCCCCGTATGCAGTCCGTCACGTGCCGCACTTCTGACCGGCCGTTACCCCGGCAACGCTGGCGTCCGCGCTATCTTGCAAGGACACCGCACCGCTTCTGGTTTGCCCAACTCCACGCCAACGATCTCATCGCTCCTCAAAGACCGTGGGTATCAGACCTCGATGGTCGGTAAGTGGCATCTCGGGCTTACAGAAGAATGTCGACCTCACTCTCACGGCTTCGACTACTGGTTCGGCTTTCTCGCGGGATGTATCGACTTCTACTCTCACATCTACTACTGGGGAGCGAACAGGCCTGGACCGGGTATCAACCCGACGCACGACCTCTGGGAGAACAACGAAGAGGTCTGGCATGACAGTGAGTACTTCACCGAACTCATCGCTGAAAAAGCTATCGAACGACTGCGCGCAATGGTCGCCGAGAAGCGTGAATCCGGCGAACCGTTCTTGCTCTACGCACCCTTCAACGCGCCGCACTATCCGATGCACGCGCCTGAGAAATACACGTCTCGCTTCGCGCATTTGCCGTGGGATCGACGCATCATGGCGGCAATGATCTCCGCAGTCGACGACGCCATCGGCGCAATCATGAACGAACTCACCCGCCTCGGGGAAGCAGACGACACACTGACCTTCTTCGTGTCGGACAATGGTCCGTCCCGCGAGACTCGTAACTGGCTTGACGGTACTCTTGATCCGTACTACGGCGGTACTTCCGGCGGACTGAAAGGTCACAAGTTCAGCCTCTTCGATGGCGGTATCCGCATGCCCGCAATCGCGCACTATCCAGCGCGCATCCCTGGCGGACAAGTCGTGTCTACCCCCTGTGCATCAATGGACATCGTCCCAACCGCGCTCCATGCTGCGGATGGAACTGCGCCAACTGCCGACACCGGAGAGTTCGACGGCACCAGCATCCTAGACCTCCTATCCGACGGCACTGAGCTACCTGAACGCGATCTCTACTGGGAGCTAGACGGTCAAACCGCCATCCGCCGGGGCAACTACAAACTAGTCATCGACGGCGTCCTAAGGGAACGAAACGCACCCCAAACCCACATCCACCTAGCCGACCTATCAACCGACATGTCGGAGAGCAACAACTTAGCCGATCAGGCACCGAGATTAGCGTCCGAACTTGAGAAGGCAGCGTTGGACTGGCGAGCCGGGATTCAGGAGCGATGGGATCGGGATTACGGACATCTCAACCACGGCGTAGTGACCTATGCCGATTTTCCGGTGGGGTGAGCCGAGCATCCCCCGCTCGCATCGCTTCGTTTGCTCGCGCCCCCTTGCGCTTTGCGAAGGGGAGGTCTGTGGACGCGTTTAATTCTCCCTTTCGGGGGATTTTTGTTCGACGGGGGGTTGTCGAAGGATCGCCGCGTCTTGGGGGTCGCGTGCGATAAGTTGCTTGTATGTTCGTCAATAGTCCAGCACCGCCGACGTCGCCAGACCGTCGGCCCTCCGGGAGGCACAGATCTGAAAGATCAGCTCCCGTCATCGCTTGGTTCGCACCCCGCGCTAGTCCTGTAGCCTCTTCCGTCCAGCGCTCCGGAAAGACGTGTGCCGGGTAGAGAGACCGTTCGCCCGGACCTTGAACGGGCATCCCCGTGCGAGAGGTCATGTGTGGAAACCTGCTCCTCTCGCGTGCCTCGGCTCCGTGTTCCCACCTGCGCGGTACTGACTTTGGTTCGGCGGTTGCGCGGGGGTTGTCCCTCCCTGTCCCTCCTGCGCCCCTCCCCTCTGGATTCCTGCCTGCGCAGGAATGACGAGTGGTTGGCGCGGGAACGACGCGGGTTTGGAGCGCCCCCCACGGCTTGGGATGACCGTCTGGCTTGCTATGGTTTCGTCGGAGCCAGCATTACCTCTCCGCATCCGAGCCCTACAGCTACAACGGTCTTCGTAACCGGGTTTTTCGGCAGCGTTTCGCCCGTCTCCATTCATCGGAACGGAAGACGTCTTTCAGTGGCTTTTGGCGGGACATCGCCGGCGGGTCGTGTGTTGGCGACCCCTGCTACCCCGCCCGCTGCCGTACTTCATTCAATTGTTCTTGCTACGTCTTAAAAGGTTTGCGCGCAACCCCTGTCGACGCGGCGATTCTTCGTGTTTGAGGCGCCCGTTTGACGCCTCTTGGTTGTTAATATACAACATGTGTTGTGCGAGAGTCAAATTGTTTTTGAACTGTGATTTTTGTGATTTGAATGATGGACTGTGATGGATGTTGTCCTTTTTGCCTCACCTCACCCTCACCCTGACCCTCTCCCATCAAGGGAGAGGGGATGGTCTGCTGCTTCGCTCCTCGCAGGATGCCCCAAGGTTACCCTAGAAGATAGCGGCTTTCGCCAAGCTGTCGCACCGACGCCATTGATGCCAACTGTCACGTTGGCATATATACTTTGCACACCATGAAACTGGACATCTACTACGACCCAGAAAGCGACACCCTAGACATCGGGAACGGCAAACCCGCTTCTGAAGGCTACGATGTGGCCGACAAATTAAGCGCACACGTCGATCATGATGGCGATGTCGTACTCATCACGCTCGAGCATGCCGTCGAAGTACTCGCACCCTATCTGAGACAGCACATGGGTTGCGATGAGTAAAACTGCACTTCAAGAATTTCAACAAGCTCGAGTTTCGCAAACAACGCAGAACGACGCGCGCCGAATCAGGACGAGAGTCGAAGCGGCACAGCAAAACCCAACACGAGCAGGAGTCCGATGGCCATTCGAGCTCATCCAAAACGCTCACGATGCTGGACCGCGTGATGATAACGACCGTGTGGAAATTAGTTTCATCTTGCAGGAAGACAATTTGGTTGTATCCCACACGGGAAAACCCTTCACTTCCCAAGAACTCGCAGCACTGCTTTCTGGAGGTTCCAGCAAAGAATTCGATGATGAAGATACGACGGGACGGTTTGGAACGGGGTTTTTGGTAACTCACGCATTGTCCACACGTGTTGACGTGGATGCATTCCTAGCAACCAACGAAGACAATGAGCGATTGAGAATCGAGCTCATTAGGGATGGGAACGAGGATTCGATAGTTCAGAACATCGAGTTGGCGAATCGATCCGTTGAGAACGCGGAGAGCGTGGGCGGCTCACGGTTCGCCGGTAACAGCCCAACAGCCACATTCACCTACCATTGTGCAAATACTGATGTCGCGGCCATAGGGCTCAAACGCTTGCAAGCAGCTTTGCCGTATTTGTACGCTACTTGCAAAAAACTAGGAAGAGTGCGTATAGAACTGCCCGATGAAACGCGGATTTTCGACCCGGGATTAACCTACGAACGTCAATTAGACGGAATCTTCTTGGAAGAAACCGAAGTCACCATTTCTGGTTCATGTGAATCTCAGGAACTTATTGCGGTTCGTGCTGGTGGAGAGGAAAGCCGATCAGCGTTGCTTGCTTTATTGGAAAATGACGAGTACCACCGACGCTTGAGACTACCAAATCGTGAGTTCCCAAAGTGTTTTGTCAGATTCCCTATCGCTGGTACTGGATTCTTACCATTCAACGTGGTGTTGGATGGCAGGTTCGCTCCGGAACAGGAACGTGACGGAATCTTGATGAATACGGAAGACAAGCATCTAATCGTGTCGGCATTGTCGGCGCTTCCTAGTCTTGTCCGCCACGCTGTTCAAGAAAGTTGGACAGATGCCCATCATCTTTCCCTCTTGTCGGTTCCGGAGAGGACATTCAGCGACGAACCCACGAGCGGAGAATCGGAATGGTGGCATGGCGTTATAACCGAGGTGGCGACATCAGTCGCCAAACAACCGATCGTTGGAACTGGCATTGGCACGCTTCCGGCCCTACGTGGCGACGGAAACGAAGCCGCCTCGTTTTTGGTGGCATCCATGGATGTGAGTAAAGCCACATCTTTCGCGTACGACGAAATTCATGCGCTCGCCAATGATGTAGCCGGGCTACATATCCCCGATGAACTAGTCGCTCAGGATTGGGGTGAAATCGCGAGAGTTTGGGATGAATGCGGTGTGGGCGTGAGCCGTGTAGGCGTTCAGGAGCTGATCAACACTGTCATTGCTCAAGCCAATTCGGTCGACGACTTACCCATTTTGAGTGACTCGTTCGATTGGTTATCTAGGCTTCTTCAGTTGATAAAAGAGTCGCTCGATGAGTACACCGTCAGCGGTTTGATTGACGGTATACTTCCGGACCAAAACGGTGCGTTGCGCAACAGTGGCGATTTGTGGGTCGATCGGGGTATCTCAGAAGAGATCAAGGATATTGCTCTTGAAGTGGGTATCGACTTACGCTCGAAACTCGTTAACAAACAACTCTGGCGAGCGTTGAGTCGTCCCGGCTTCGAAGCTGCGAAACAATTGGTAGTCGAATTGTGTGGTGACACTTACGAGGAGGCTGACGCGCGCGACGAGATATTGAGCGCTTTTGCAGATCGAATGCCAGACGATTACAGATTCACGACGTCTGATGTCGCACCTGTTCCACTGCTTCGCGCGGCTGCTCGAATGGTCTCCTACCTCGCGAATAAAGAAGACATTCAAGGACTGAGACGATGTCCGTTGTTGACCGTTTCAGACACTATTGTCTACCTCACTGGTAGCCAGCAAATCTTGGCACCAAAATCAAACTGGCCAGAGTCGAGTCGAAGTTACGCCGACCTCTATACGGAGAACCGTATATTGTCCGATTTCTACTGCGAAGATGGAGACGTTAAATCCGCGTTGGACGCTCTCGTTTCACTTGGACTGGCAATTCCTGCTCCACTCTACGAAGCGGTAAGGCACGAGATCAGCGATCCAAACTTGCTGAGCGCGATGTCGGTAGATGGGACGGATGCGGCCAACGTTACGGTACGGAATGAAAAATTCGGTCAAATTGCATTTCTGTCAACTGACCTAGTCCAACGCTGTGGAAACGATCCGACGCTCGCCAAGCGCTTGTTGGGCTTCGTCCTTAATGTGGCAGCGAAAGAAGATCAAGGTTGGCGCGTTGCCAAAGACATCGCCGGTACCCGCGGAGGAGAACCTGTGACATTATCCCTGCGTGGTTCAATTTGGCCGTACGAGTTGAAGGTACGCGCTTGGGTTCCAGTCCCATTCCCCGAAGATTCCGAGGAGGACGGATTCGTATCTTACCCGGCCACCGAAAACTATCTTCGAGAACTTGATGAAGAATCGTTGAGTGCTAACAACGCAGACGCGAGAGATCTGCTACACCAAGTATTCGGCTTTAAACGACTTGAACTTATGCTCGCAGGGTTAGACGAAAACGTGAAATCTGAATTGGAGGAGTTACTTGAAGACCATAAGCTCGTGGGATCAGCCGTTCGCCACCGCGATTTGTTAAAGACAGCCGAACAAAAACCTGAAGTCGCCCAACTCATCTCAGACATAGACACCGACGAAATCCAGGAAATCAGAGAAGAATTAAACGAGCGCCACCGCAAATCCGTGCTTCGCGAAACTAACCGGAGCTTTGGACACGCCGCGCAAGAAGCGTTAGCAAACGCCATTGAAACGTACGGGTTGGACCTTAAATTAGTGGATTTAGGTTTCGATTACGAGGTCTTCCCTGGATCCTTGGATAGTGCCTTGGAAGAAGCCCCATTCAGTTTCACTGTCGGCAGTTACTTTCTTGAAGTGAAAGCCACGACAACTGGTGACGTTCGATTGACTCCGTTGCAGGCGAAAACCGCGACTGAACATGCAAACAGATTCGTACTTTGTGTTATCGATCTCCGGGGGCAAGAACCGAAAGAAACATGGTACGCATCTGATGTAGAACCGTACGCGAAGATCGTTAGAGGGATAGGTTCTGAAGTGGAATCAGTCTATGAATACGTGGATATGCTGTCCGCGGATGAAGAACTCGTTCGATTGCGCAATGAAGAGCAGTTGCGTTACGGTTTAAACTCAGAGCTATGGGAAAATGGGATTTCTATAGGAGAGTGGGTTCGATCTCTTACTCCCACCCTTCTGCCCGATACCGCTCCATCGCCTCCAAGCTAACCTCCACACCCAACCCCGGCTTGCCTGACACCTTCACGTACTGACCGTGGAAATCGATTGGCTCCTCGAGCATGGCTTGATACATGGGGATGAAGGCGATGGCGTGTTCTAGGCGGTAGAAGTTCACGGTTGACATGCAGACGTGTGCGCCAGCGATGATTTGGATGGAGCCCATGGCGTTGTGGGGACTTATCGGGATGTAGTATGCCTCCGCCATCGATGCGATCTTCTTGATCTCGCTGATGCCGCCTGTCCAGACGATGTCGGGCATGATGTAGTTGGCGAGGTTGCGTCGGAATATAGGCAGGAAGTCCCAGCGTGTGTAGAGCCTTTCGCCGACGCAGATGTTGGGGACCGTGTTCCGACGCACCGTCTCTAGAGCGTCGAAGCTCTCCTGCGGCAACGGCTCCTCGAACCACTCGATGTTCGACTGCTCGTGCAGCGTGTTTGCGAGCCGGATCGCGGTCGGCACGTTGAAGTTGCCGTGCGCGTCGATCAAGATTTCGGGCTTCGGGCCCGCCGCCTCTCGCACCGCTCGCACGATGTCGTATCCAAGCTGCTCGCCCGCATGAGATATCGTTCCATCGGTGAATTTGGTGTGCACCGGGACCATCTCGTTGAACGGGTCTAGCTTCATCGCCTCGTGACCGTCTGCGACTACTTTCTTCGCCGCCTCGTAATAGTCTTCCGGCGTCGTTGCGCCGGTGAACCACCCGTTGGCATACAGCCGCACCTCGTCTCTGAACTTGCCGCCGAGAAGCTCGTACACCGGCACGCCCAGGGCCTTGCCCTTGATGTCCCACAACGCGATGTCGATTCCGCTGATCGCCGTCGATGCGAACCCGCGCGAACTCATGTAGGTGTATCGGCGGAACAACCGGTGCCACAGCGGCTCGATATTGGTCGGATCCTCGCCGATCAACACCTCTTTCATCGCCAACACCGCCCCCGCCGTCAGAAAGCTCCCGCCACCCGGGTAGTTCGTGCACTCGCCCCAGCCGTGAATCCCTTCGTCCGTATCGATCCGCACAAACGTCCACTGCCGCTCGTTCGGCCCGCCATAAGCATGACCCGGCGGCGTCACCACATACGCGTTGATATCGGTTATCTTCATCTCGCAACTCCTGCGTTCATGTTACCCACACAATTGTCCCCTTCGCGAAGCGAGAACGCAGAGGGTACCCACGCCGCGCCGGGCACCGTTCGGCTGTCTTCTCCATTTTTGCCACATTTGTTTGACAAACATGCGTTTCATAGATAGACTCATCAATCGTTAACTTTAGATCGCGTCGTATTCGTCGATGCGGAAAAACGCATGAAAACGAAATCCAGTAACGAAGTGCCATTCAAGTTGAACGAACGTGGCATCCTATGGCAGATCGCCGGGTTCGCCATCGTGGGGGTCGCGACGACTTCGACGCTTGCAATATACTCGGAAGCGAACGTGTTACCGTTCCGTTTCCTCGAGATAGCGACTACCAAACTCAGTTGGGCATTCGTCCCGGCAGTCGCATTCATGATCGATAGGAGCAGAGAGATGTTTAGAACCGACACAGAAATCCGCGAAGCCGCAAGACGAAAGGTATTGGAGCGTGGAAAACGCGAGGAAAAAGAACGCATCCGGTCCGAGTTAGAAGCCGAAGGAGTAGTAATACCGCCAGAAGTCGCCGAGCGTGTCTTCAACCATAAGAACGGACAGGACTCTTGAATCACCCTTTCAGACTCTCATGGCGCCACAAACTCGAAATCCTGTTTGACGGGTTCCTTGACAGGCAACTCTTCGCGACTAATGCCGAGATTCGCGAGGCTACACGTCGTAAAATCCGCGAAATACAGATCCGCGAAACTCGACGACATGAGACCGAAAGAATCTTGGAACGCCTAGAAGACTACGGCATTGTCTTGCCACCCGCATTGGTTGAAGAAATCCGCCGTGACGCGACCAAATAAAGCTCCCAATCGACTCTCCCATCCTTCAAAATCCTTAACATCCTAGTTCAACTCGTCGGCTTAACCGCAAACAACGACGCCACCATCGCCAAAATCCCGACGAATCCAGCTCCGAAGAAAAACGGCAGATAGCTCGCTCCACCAACAAAGTCAAAGATCAACCCCGGGATCATCACCCCCACAGCCTGCCCCAACGTCGTAAATGGCTCCGTGATACCTCGTATCGTACCCAGCGCCGGACGCCCGAAGTAGTCCGCATACGCCACCGGCGGCACCACTAGCATCCCGCCAAGCCCGAAACCGAAGAACGCTGAGAACGCCAGCGCCTCAACCGTCGTGTCCGTCAGCGTGAACAGGAACGCCCCGATCGCCAAGTTAAGCGCGACCGCCGCCATCACAAACCGCGCCGGCACACGCTCGACGATCCGACCCCAAAACAGGCTGCTGATGCCCAGAAATATCGCATTCAAACTGATGCTCACACCTGCGGTCACGGCACCTAATCCCTGATCCTGAAAGAACGCCGCGGCATGTGTGTTCGATCCGGCGTGCATGAAGAACATCATCCCCGTCGCCAATGCCAGCAACCACAACGCCGGAGTCCGCATCGCATCCGCGGATGTCCAGTTTGGCTCCTCGGACGCTGAGTTGCTTTTGGTGTCATCCGCCGGAACTGCCGTCTCATCCTCAACATCACCATCCGGCCGCAAACCCAGATCCTCCGGCTGCTCCGATATGAGTAACGCCACCGGCAGCAACGCAACGACGAACACAACCACACTCAACACGAACCATGCATCACGCCAACCGCTCTGTGCAATCACGATCGAGGCGGTCAGCGGAAACAGCACCATCCCCGCCGAGTGCGACAACCCCAAAATCCCGTTCGTCCTACCTCGCATACGAATAAACCACCGCGACACAACAACCGACGTCCCAATCTGCACCGGACTCGCAAAGATCACCCTCCCCGTCGCGTACGCGATGTAGAAAACCCACGGTATCGTCACCCCCATCACTGTCAGACTCACATCCGACCACCGCAACACAAACGTCGATACACACAACACCACGATGCTCGCAGTCAACACCGCACGCGCACCATACCGATCGATCATCCGACCGATGATCGGAGATGTGAACGTCGCCGCCAGTCCTCCTGCTGCCGCCGCGCCCGCGATCAGCGTACGACTCCATCCCAACTCCTCCGAAAGCGGATAGATGAAGACCGAAATCGTCAGACTAGCCGCCGCGTTCCGCGCGAAATTTGCGGTCCCAGCCGCACCCAGAATCCACCACCCGTAGAAAAACGGGCTACGATCTGCCAGCCTTTGCCGCATCACGAACTGCAAAACCCTCCCCCTTGATGTCCAAGGGGGAATTGAAAGGGATTTAGATTGACCGTCATTCCGGCGAAAGCCGGAATCCAGAGGGGATGGGCGGCGGTGTAATCACAGCCCATCATTAAAAATCATCGCAATCACAGTTCAACAAGGCGGCGAATCCGGATGCAGGTGTTCCTCGATCGCATCCATGCTGATGTCCACTCCCAAACCAGGTTTGCCAGTCACCTTGATGTACTGGCCGTGAAAATCGATCGGCTCCTCGAGCATCGAGTTGTATGCAGGTATCGACGCGATCGAGTGTTCTAGTCGGTAGAAGTTGACGGTTGACATGGCAACGTGCGCACCCGCCACGACCTGCAGCGAGCCCATCGCGTTGTGCGGACTTATCGGGATGTAATACGCCTCCGCCATCGTCGCAATCTTTCGAATCTCGCTGATGCCGCCCGTCCACACAATGTCCGGCATGATGTAGTCCGCGAGGTTCCGGTGGAAGACTGGCAAGAAGTCCCAGCGCGTGAACAATCGCTCGCCCACACAGATATTCGGCTGCGTGTGCGCGCGTATCGTCTCCAAACCATCCCACCCCTCAGGCGGCAACGGTTCCTCGAACCACTCGATGCGACTCTGCTCGTAAAGATTGTTAGCCAACCGTATCGCAACTGGCACGTTGTAGTGACCATGCGCGTCGATCAAGATGTCGAAATGCGGACCTACGGCTTCACGCGTCGCACGTACGATGTCGTAACCGAACTGCTCGCCGTCCTGCGATATCTGGCCTGTTTGATAAGCCGTGTGATACGGGCGCATCTCCAAGAACGGGTCCAACTTCAACGCTTCATGACCCGACTCCTTGACCCTCTTCGCCGCCTCGCCATACTCCTCAGGCGTCGTGCAGCCAGCGAAATAACCATTCGCATACAACCGCACCTCATCCCTGAACTTGCCGCCGAGAAGATCATAGATCGGCTTGCCCAACGCCTTGCCCTTGATGTCCCACAGCGCGATGTCGATCCCGCTGATCGCCGAGGTCGGCAGACCTCGCGAGCCCATGTAGGTATATCGACGGTACAATTTGTGCCACAGTGGCTCAATATTCACTGGATCCTCTCCCACCAACGCCTCCTTCATCGCCAACACCGCCTGCGCCGTCAGGAAACTTCCGTTGCGAGGGCTGTTCGTAGCCTCGCCCCAACCGGATATCCCCTCATCCGTATCGATCCGCACAAACGTCCAATGCCGATCCATCGTGCTTCCAAACACCGGTCCCTGTGGCTCAACAACCCAAGCCTTGACATCCGTAATCTTCATGCGATCCGATCCTCCAAATTCAACGCCTAAACACTAAGCAAGGCGCGCCATGAGTTTACTACCTACCCCAACCCAACCTCATACAAACGCTCGTACCGCGTCGGCCGGTTGTGATGCAACCGACTCCGCATCAACACGATCCTCTCCACCGGCACTCCGACTACATCATTCCCGCGAGACTCCCCATCACCCGACACCCGCGCCTCCAACCACCGCTGACCGATCGCCGCCAACACTCGCTGCTGCGTCCCGCTCCTCACGCGCCCCACCGTCACATGCGGACGAAACTCCCGACGTTCCGCCGGAAACCCACACCTTACCATCGCACCATCCAACCGCGTCGCCAAACTCAACATCCGTCGCAAGTCACCATCCATCCCCGTCCACAAGATCCGCGGCGTCCGCTCACCCGGAAAACACCCGTTCGATCCCAACTCCAACATCAACCGAGCCGAATCCCCTGCGACCTCGTCCAACTCCTCCTTCAGCAACGGCAAATCATCCTGATGAACATCACCCAAAAACTTCAGCGTGATGTGCATATTCTCCGGCGCCGTCCACCGAACCGCATCATACGCCACCGCGCCCCGTGACGGCCGCCGACGCTGCATACCTCCATACGAAACCGCACGCATCGACCGAGCCATCGAATCCAACACCCGAATCGCCCGACGCGGCAACATCACCGCCACAAACAACCGCCAATAAAGCGCATCATCCTCAACCTCCTCATCACTAACACCCCCCGGCAACAAAACCGGCTCAACCTCGCGCCGAGTAGCCCCACGACTACGGCGCGGACGATCACCCACGTCATTCCGGCGAAAGCCGGAATCCAGAGGGGCGGAGCCGGGTTCTGCACCTTCGTAATGCCTGCGCTGCATCCCGTAATCATAGCCAATGGACACCTCCCCTTTTTGTGTAGCAAAAGGGGGACGCGTCGAGCGTAGCGAGACGCAGGGGGTTCTCTCTATCACCGCAAAACTCCCAACAACCAAACCCCCAATCCTTCCCATCCTTTCCAATCATTCGCATCCTAGTTCAAAATAAAATTCAACCATGCTCACAACATCCCCCGAAATCTGGTGGTCGCCCACCACCCTCCAGTTCCAAGAAATCCACGCCCGCGGCGGCACCGACTGGACCACAATAAACCTCGTAGACGCCGACGGACTAGCCGGACAAGGCGAGATCACATCCACCCAGCTCTCCGGCTCCGTCGCCGCAATCACCGCGCGCCTAGCCAACCGACTCCGCGGACAGCGCATCGCATCCGACGACCACGCCATGCAGATCCTCGGCGTCACGCCCGAAGCCTGCGAAGAAGACCAGAATCTCGCCACTGGCGTCAGCGCGCTCCGATGCGCCGTCGCCGATGCGTTGTCCCAGCGCGCAGCGATGCCGCTCGCTCAGTTCCTCCGACACACGCATGACCATGAGGGAGACATAAAAGACCGCGTCAGGCTATACGGCAACATAAACCGTTCTCTACTCCCCGACGACCAAGGCCCCGTAGACCGCGGTCCCGACGACTTCGCAGAGATGGCGGTGGAAGCAGTGAACAACGGCTTCACCACTATCAAGTGCGCTCCGTTCGACGAGTGCCGGGCGCCATTCGATTCCACAGGACTACCGCACTGCGCCGAAGCCGGACTCGAACGCGTACAGACCATCCGCGAAGCCGTCGGCCCCGACATCACGATCTTTGTCGACTGCCACTCCCGCTTCGACCTCGACTCCGCTTTAGCCCTCGAACCCGAGCTCCGAGCGGCTGGCGGCAACTGGTTCGAAGAACCCGTCGATCCGGTCGAGCACTCCGACGACCTCCGCACCATCCACGAACACGCCACACTCCCCATCGCCGGTGGCGAACACGCATACGGCGTAAACCTCTTCAAACGACTAGTAGAAGAAGACATCCTCGACATTGTCATGCCTGATGTGAAATTCTGCGGCGGACCCGTCGAAGCCTACCGCATCGGCGTCGAACTGGAACCTGCATTCCCCGGATCAGTCTCCATGCACTGCCCATCCGGTCCACTATCCCTGCTAGCCAGCGCACACGCCACCATCGCCTTCGAAAACACGCTCCCCCTAGAACACGCCGTCTACGAAGTCGACTGGCGACATGAACTCCTAGAACCCTACGAACGCGTCGAAAACGGACACCTAATCATCCCCGAAGGCCCCGGGCTAGCAGCACGAGTAGACCCCGCCGCAGTAGCATTCCGAGGCAAAACCTGGACTGAGTGAAAATGGGTGACGTTATATGTTGGATTTTGTGGGGTGTTTGGAGTATTTTGGCCGGATGGGGAGTGTACAACTACGGAGTTAACACGAATCGTTCGTTCCCATGGATGGTCGTATGGTGGCTGTCGCTAGTCTTCATATTGCCGGCGCTGTTGCTAGGTCTGGTTTTTGCTATTTGCGGTGGAATGGGTAGCTTGATGGCACCCGGCTCTGAAAAATCGCAGGACGCGGGACCTAAAGAACAGTAACCAACTGACATGCTAGCCTCCGACATCCTGCCACCCCGCACCATATCCAGTCGCGGCATGATGGGCATGTTAAAGCGCCTGGAAACCGACACCCCCGATCAATACACCTTCAAACTTCTACCAGCACCACTCAAGGTTTCTCACGCTCGCGGGGGAAATGTGACACCCAGAGTAACTACGGCTAAGACGGGTCAAATGCGCGAAGGGGCCTCAGACTGGTCTTGGCTCCCCAAATCCGCTTTGAACTCCCCCACCGGACTAGCATTCTTATACACCAAAACCGACGACACTCCCTATCAACCCCGACTAGCCATCGCGCCGCCATTCCCGATCAATACAGAGGTCGAAACCACCGACCGCGAAACCCTTCTACAGTCCATCGACCCGCCCCTCCACGTCGCCATCATCCTCATCCGCTACGGCTACGTCGCAATTGCCATCGCCCACGACGAGACAATCGTCACAACCAAGACAGACACCCGCTGGGTTCCCAACAAACACCGCGCTGGCGGACAATCCGCCAACCGCTTCAAACGCTCCCGAGAAAAATGGGCACGCGAATTCTTCGACAAATCCGCACACCTAGCCACCGACCGCTTCTCCACCTACCCTCACCACATCCACCACCTAATCTTCGGCGGCGACAAACACGTCATCAACCAATTCCTAGACCGCGCAACACTCCCCAAAAACCTCTCCGACCGCATCCTCCAACGACGCCTAAACACCCTCCGCCCCAACCGCAACGCCCTAAAAGACGCCGTGAGACAGGCGTGGAGTAGCACCATCTACGAACTGGCAACATCCCCTCTCCCTTGATGGGAGAGGGCTAGGGTGAGGGTGATAGCCCCTTTCGTGAACGAAAGGGGCGCGAGCAAGCGCAGCGATGCGAACGGGGTATGCTCGGGCAGGGCGGTTGGGTTTCCCCCGCTCAGCGGGAGAAATGTCCGAAGGACAAAGGGGACCCACGTAGGCCCGGTTCGCGAACCGCCCCTACTACCAACCAAAAACCCAAAATCACACTCAACATCCTTAAAATCATTACCAATCCTTCCCATCCTAGTTCAGAGGAAACCATGAAAATCACCGCCATTAACTCCCACATCGGATACGGACCACGCTACCCCTGGGTATTCATCACCATCGACACCGACGAAGGTCTCACCGGACTCGGACAAGCCCAAGGCGGCATCGTCGCCCACATGATCCACAAAGCCATCCCGCACCTCGGCGACCTCCTCATCGGCGAAGACTCCTCACGCATCGACTACATCTGGACACGCCTATTCTCCGAACTAAACTCCACCGGAAACCGAGGCTTCGGATCCGCACTCATCTCCGCCGTCGACATCGCCCTCTGGGACATCAAAGGCAAGCGCCTCGGACTCCCCATCTACGAACTCCTCGGCGGCAAGTTCCGAGACAACCTCCGCCTATACTCCAACGGCTGGTTCAACCAAGGCAACACCCCCGAAGCCTACGCCCGCGCCGCTTTCGAGACCATCGCCGAAGGACACACCGCCATCAAGATGGACCCCTTCTTCGAGTTCGACGACGTCTCGCCCCTCCAGCACGGACACAACATCTCGCCCACCGGACTGCGAAAAGGCGTCGAAATCACCCGCGCCGTACGCAACGCCGTCGGTCCCGACATCGAGATCCTCATCGACCTCCACGGACGCTACGACGTCGCCGCCGCCGTCCGAGTCGGCAAAGCCCTCGGAGAGTTCGACATCGGCTGGCTCGAAGAACCCGTCCCGCCCGAAAACCACGACGCCCTGACCCTCGTCAAAGAGCAAGTCCCCATGCCCATCTGCGTCGGCGAGCGACTCGTCACCCGCTGGGACTTCCGACCCATCCTCGACAAGCAACTAGCCAACTACATCATGCCCGACATCGTCCGTTGCGGCGGCATCTCCGAAATGCGCAAAATCGCAACCATGGCAGAGGCATACTACATCCCAGTCTCCCCCCACGACGCCACCGGACCCATAACCATGGCCGCCGGCGCACAAGTCATGATGAGCACCCCCAACTTCTACCGCCTAGAAATCGCCTACTCAGAGTTGCCCTACTACAACGCCGCGCTGACACCCCCTCTCGATGTTCACGACGGCTTCTACCACGTCCCCAACACCCCCGGCCTAGGCCACGAACTAAACCCCGACTACATAGCAGCAGGCCCCAACAAATCCCTAATCGACTAACGTACCACCATCATCCCTGCCACCTTCGTCATTCCCGCGAAGGCGGGCGCTTCAGCGGACGGAACGTCCATCCGGAGGGGAAGAGGATCGGTTTCCCTCAGGCAAATGGCGCCAACAATACCGCGAGCCGTGCAATGACATTATCAAGCAGGTCGAGGCGCATCTCTTTGAAGAACTCGGTCTGGTGGATAGGACGATCAACGTCGCGCCCGCCTTCGAGCAAAGTCAGAATGTTCAAGTCCACTTCAGGAAAGAAAGACATGAGCGTGTGGCTGCTTGGATTGCCGAAGTGCGTTTCTGCGAGCGGCTGGGAATAGTCGCCGCCCAACATACTTTCCAGTTGCAAAAGGCAGCAAATCAAACCAGGATGCAATGATTTAAGCAGTCGAAAGTCGATCAGAATGCGCTTGAGCATGGCGTTCTCAGCGTAAGATTTGCACTCAATACCCATGACGAACTCGTTGTCCACAAATACGTGTCGATCAACCCGTGCTGGATAGGAATGCCTCTCAATACGAGCGTTGATGTAACTCCGAACGTCTTCTGGCAAGTTTGCGACGTATCCTTGCTGGATGGGCACTCGGTACGTCCGCACATCATCGATGGATAACCTGTCGGGATCGCCGCCGCAATCATCCCACGCGAGTCGGACGATGTGCGGTGCCATCTGCTCAACCAGTTTGCCCTTCGCAGATCGCACTATCCCACCATAGGCCCGCTCCTCATCGTCCAAGGCCTCTTCTTCAATCCCACCTACCAAAATGTCATAGGATCGGATCAGTTCCTGCCGGGTTGCAGGCGTATCGTGCGTAGTCATAGTAGTCCACTCAGTTGAGTGCCTGACAGCCTAGCCTCGGCAGTTGCGCAGTACTCCGAGGCTATATCCACCCCTAGGTATCGTCTCCCGTTCTGTTGAGCCACGACCGAGGTTGTACCAACTCCATTGAACGGGTCGAGTACCACGTCGCCGCGAAAGCTGAATAGTAACATCACCCGTTTTGCTAACTCTTCAGGAAACATCGCTGGATGCCGAAATTCCCGCATTTGACGTTCTGGAGCGATTGACCACTTAGCAAGCACCCACTCCTTGAACTGGTCGGCATTGATATCCGCGTTGGCGGATTTGCCGGCCTTTTTGAGGTCACCCTTGCAGAATACTTCCAAGAATTCCCATGTGTATTTCAGATAAGGACTAGATGGACTTTTCCAACTGCCCCAAGCAGTGTACTTGCAGTTGTAGTTGTTCTTCTCCCACAAGATTTCACCCTTCCATATCAGCCGCCGATCCATGAAGTAGTTGGATATAACGTGGTGACTAGGAATGTAGTCGGAGAAAAGGGGTTGCACGTTAACGACAATCCGTCCACCATACTTGAGCACACGAATGCACTCATCAAACACGGCGAAGAGCTTGGCAAAATACGCTCCCCAATCGGCGGCGTCGTCGCCATCCTCGTAGCCGAGACCGAAATTGTAAGGTGGCGAGGTGAACACGAGGTCAACGCAGTTGTCGGGTAATCCCTTCAGCACGTCCTCACTGTCGCCGCAGACGATGCGGTTGGTAAAGTCGGCAGGAACCTGGTTGTACGCCGGCACATAATCGTGGTCATTGGCGTAGAAGTGTTTGCCCCTGCGCAGTTCCTTCTCTTTGCGCCCGACTACTTTGCGCTCGTCGTTATAGCCCACGTACAGCCGTTTATTTCCATTGATGCCGTAGCTTCGGATATTCTCAACAGCGCGGTACACTTCGCGCAAGGCATCCCTCGCGCCGTGTTCTGACACGACACTATCAATTGCGTTTGCAAGGTCACTGAGGTTTAACTGCCGCAACCAAATTTCCATGCTGCCGTTTTCGCTGATTACGTAGAAATCATCGGTGTGAAACTGATCGTTGAGCGCATCAATGGCAATATCAGCACGCCCGTTGGTAGACGATGGCATTGCCACCTCGATTCGCCGATATTTTTCGGCAAACGCCGCCATAATCTCATCGCTCGCAGGTTTTTGTCCCCTCAACACTGTGCTCCTTCCGTTTTGGGTTATCAAAGTCGCTTCGCTCTCTGTCTCGGTTTACGACCGTTGACTTGACGGAGTACTCCTGTCACATTGAGTCGGTAACGGGCCATTCGTTCGCTGACACCATATTTGTGAGCGATCTGACGGGCAGTCGACCTTTTCCATGCTTCCTTCAACAGCAACTCTCTTGGCAACAGCAAAGTCCCAGAAAGCCAATTCGCTTCATCCTCTTGATCCGCATCGCAAGTGAGGAACATGAATTCGCCAAGTTTTTCGATACTGCTCAACTCATGGTCGAGTAATACGTGGGAGAGTTCGTGGGCAAGGTCACTAGCACGACGTCCATCAGAAGACAACGGGTTAAACACTACGACGATACGGTCTTCGGAAGGCTTAAACGTACATGCTGAAAAAGCATCCCGCTGAAGGTCTTCCAGTTCGACGAAACGACCCAAATCAACTAATTCGTCCCCGGATCGTATCTCGATATCCAAGAATTCCGCCAACACGGATGGGACCACTGAACTCGCTCTTGGCAATCCGAGTTCTGACCTTACTCGGTTGGCAATGCGTTCGCACTCCGATTTGAAACCTCTACGCAGAGCCACCGTTCGAGTCTTTCGTTTCTTGCAATAGCGCTTCGTTCAGGTCGTTAATTAGCGATCCCAGTGTTCTGGCGGCCGCTGGACGGAAGGTTTTTGCAGAACGCAAGTGAACAGCGGCGACGCGGCGCGGTTGGGCAAGTGCTTCATAAAGATCTTTCACAAGTCCCGCGATCTTATCTGCAGCCTCTGAAGAGAGGTTTTGATCCGCCTGTAGGTGACCTGCGATCAGATCGGGAGTTGCCGTCGTTTTTTCTCTTAACTCGAAAAACTGATTAATGTCAGCACCACACCACTCCACCAACCTTTTGAACTTTGGCAAATCGGGAACATGCCCCTTTTCGACCCGTGCCAACGTGTTGAAGGGAATCTCTACTGCCCTCGCGGTTTCTCTAATGCTCATACCGCGCTTTCGGCGCTCAGTTGCCACCAGCTTCCCCAAGTCGGATAGATCAAGTTTTTGGTTGTTCATCGCCCCTTTTGTGCCTATAATGGTACGCGTACCGCTATGAGTTGACAACTACTGGTTGTTTCGCTACTATCAAAGTGTACCAGATACGGTACGCCGCGTTAATAACCGTACTCGCAAAGGATGCTAATCGTGGCCGAAGGTATCGGCAAAAGTAACACCCACGCTCAAACAGCAGCATCCGTAGCCAGATCGGCGAATGCGTTGTCGAAGCGTCGCATCCCGTTGCCTTGGCCCAAAAACCGCGAATTCCGCATCCTATCGATCGACGGCGGGGGCATCAAGGGAATCTTCCCCGCAACTGTTCTCGCTGAACTCGAGGACCGATATCTCGACGGAGAATCAGTCGCAAACTACTTCGACTTAATCGTTGGCACGTCAACCGGCGGGGTCATCGCGTTGGGTATTGGCGCCGGCCTCACGGCAAATGATCTTCGAGACCTCTACCGTGATCGCGGTAGCGAGATCTTCCCGTCTAAAGGTAGATTATCCCGTGTTACGGCAACTGCAGGGCAGCTGATTCGGTATCGCTACGACAGCGAAACGCTGAGCAACGTCCTAAACCAATATCTCGGCGACAAGACCCTCGAACATTCCCGAAATCGGTTGTGCATCCCGTCGTCCGACGGGCAACACGGAGACGTTTACGTATTCAAAACGCCGCATCATCCTGATTATCGACTTGACGGCAAAGAAAAGATGCTCAAAGTCGCTCTCGCGACGTCGGCAGCGCCAACGTTCTTCAGAGTCCTAGAAGACGAAGGTTACAAATTCGTGGACGGCGGCGTATGGTCAAATAACCCCGCGATGATCGGTCTAGTCGAAGCCCTTTCAGCGTTTGATGTTCAGCGCGACCAAATCAAAATCTTGAGTTTGGGGTGCGGGAGCAAGCCATTTAAGGCAAATGGATGGAAGATTAAACTCGGCGGCGTGTTCGCATGGTGGGACATCATTTTCGCTGCCATGCATTTCCAGTCGGTTACAGCATTGGGTCAAGCGAGTTTGTTGATCGGGAAAGACCAGATCATAAGAATCGACGCGCCGCAGACTGACCGAACCATCGGACTGGATGACTGGCTGCGAGCCACGACGGAGCTGATACCGGCCGCCGTTGAGGCAGTTCAAGAGTCGGGGGATCTCTTGGCAACGACGTTCCTCGGGTCCCGCGTTCAACCGTTTCGACCTGTTCACACGACGATCAAATCGGCACATGGATCGATAGACGACGAAACCACCAACTACGCCTGAAAGGAGGCGAACAGTGAAGCACAACAAATACTTCGAGGATTTCCTCAAGAACGAGGTGAACCTCAACGAAACTCGGCTTAACAACCTCAATGACAAAGTAAGGGCAGTCTCCGAATTCCTGTCACAACACCTCGATTCATTCGAAAAGGTCGAACGACAGGGATCGTATGCGCTCCGCACGATTATCAAACCGGTTCAGGATGGTCAGGAATACGACGCCGACATCCTGTTGTTCATGAAGTACGACTACTCGAAGAAGCCTAAGGAGTATATAGACGAACTTCGAAACTGCCTACGTCGAAGGGAGACCTACGACAAAATGGCTAAGAGGAACACTCGATGCGTCACGCTGGAATACGCTGGCGATTTCCATCTTGACATCGTTCCTTGCATAGAGAAGCCAGATGGTAGCAAGTACGTCTGCAACTATCAAACCGACGAATTCGAGGAAACCGACGGCACAGGTTACCGCGATTGGTTAAACGACAAAACTCGTATAACGTATGGGAACCTCAAAAGAGTCACGAGGCTCCTGAAGTTCCTCCGCGACCACAAACGCACGTTCTCTGCAAAGTCTATTCTCCTGACAACGCTCATCGGGAAAACCGTCCTGGGTGAGTACGACGCACAGAACTTCAACAGTGTCGCGCTCGCGTTGAAAACGGTGGTTAACCGCATCAACGACTATTTACAGGCGAATCCTACGATGCCAACGATCGAAAATCCGGCCTTGCCGTCGGAGGATTTTAACCGCCACTGGGACGAGAACCGATATCAGAACTTTCGGAAGATGGTCAAAACGTACAACGACTGGATCAATGATGCCTACGACGCTACTGAACACAACGACAGCGTCAAAAAGTGGCGGAAAATCTTCGGCGACAAGTTCGGTGAATTACGCGACGAGGACAAGAATCAAGTTGTGAACACCGTCGTGCCGCCAGTCGTCAGTTCGGTCTCCGTAAGACCGCGAAAGCCATACGCGCGATGAAACCGACTGCAGACGACTTGATCTGGCTCTCGGCCGCATATCCGGGATTGGTCTACGAACCATCGACTAATCTCGTGCGCGGCGAGTTACGTTTTGCCGGGAGTTACGACAAGCTACGAGACTGGCTTCTTATCGAAGGTTCTGATTTGGATGGCGAGATCCGAACCACGTTGAACTTGATCATCGACGCATTCGACATCACTATCGAACTAGATTCAACGCCGTCCAAAACGTCGCCATGGCCGAAGGTAACCGAAACGGGCGGACGCCGTGAACTGATCGCCAAAAAACTGTTGATCGATCCTATCGATCTCCACATGTTCTCAAACGATGGTTCCTGTTGTCTCAGCATCTCCTACGCATCGGCTGACGAACTCACTCTCAGAGACTTCATATTGGAGTTGGTCGTGCCGTTCTTCTACCGCTTGGCGTACGTGGAGCGGTACGGGCTCGAAAAGACAGCGCGTGAGCTTTGGGGTGAGTATTCTCATGGACAACAAGGTATCGCCGAGTATGACCGAGAGATGCGACACATTTCTCAGCAAGCCCCACAAGCCAAGGATCCATGTCCGTGTGGTAGCGGAATCGGATTTCGGAAGTGCTGCAGGCGCGAATTTGCGGCATGGAATCGAAAAGCACTCGCTACTCGTTCAACCTAAACCTGTGACCCAAATTCACCCACTCCCCAAAAACTCCCCAAACCGCGCTGCCAACCTCCCCTCATCCGGCCGCTCCACCCGACGCGACGGCACATGAATCCGCTGACCCTCCAGCCCCTGCAACCCGTGCCGCAGCATCGGACCATCCACCTCCTCCAAAATATTCCGACGCACGTGGATCACATAGCTCGGATGCACCCCCAACAGCAACCGGTCAAACGCCCTATCGCCCCATAGCCGCCGTAGGCAATTCACGCACTGCGCCACCCGTCCTTTGCTCTGCAACTGCAAGATCGTGCTGCGACTGAAGATTCAACCAGAACTGCGGGTCCACCCCGAACCAGTGCCCAAACCGCAAAGCTGAATCTCCGGTCACCGATCGCTTGCCCACGATGATCTGACTCACCCGATTCGCAGGCACATCGATCTGACGCGCAAACTCCGTCGGCGTCACACCGTACTCCGCAAGCTCATCCTTCAGAATCTCTCCCGGATGCACCGCTCGTCTGAACATCGCGCAATCTCCTAACTCTAGTGATAACCCACGCCGGACCTCACACTCAGCATCACACCCCCAAAAATCACAGCCCATCATTCAAATCATAAAAATCACAGTTCAAACAAATTTCGAACAAGTTCAAAAACTCACCATTTCAGACCGTCTCACACCCCAAAACCCAAAATCCCACCCAACACCCAAATCACAGCCCATCATTCAACATCACCGCAATCATAGTTCAAAACCCCATTTTCCTGAACTTGTTTTGAACTCCGTCAAAAAGCAATCATGCCGGAGTTTTGCCGCTCCCAGCGGCATGATTCCCCTTCAACATGCCGCTCATGCCGCGAAATTGCCGGAATCAGCGGCATGAGCGGCATATCAGCAGCAACCCTTTCAGACCCGATTCACACCCCCGCGGGCCGACTCCGGTACCCCGCGTACCGATCCCCGTACATGAACTCCTCTATGTTCACCTGCTCACCCCCCAGATCGTTCGACGTGTTCGCAGCAAGCACCGCCGCAAGCGAATTCAGCGACGACCGATAACTGTTCCGAGTCAACGAATCATCACCATCGATGATCGACTCCAAGAACGTTTTCGCCAACTCGTACGTATTCGGTATCGCCATTCCGTCATAACCCGGATCCTCGCAAATCACCCGCCGCGTCTCCTCGATACCAGGCCGCAAAGCCAGCGACCAGTCATCCCCAGAGTAGTGATAATCCACGATCCGGTTACCCTCGAACTTGATCGTCCCGTGTTCCCAAATCACGCAATCAAACCGACCGTTATAGTAGGATTTCGCCGGTTTCGTGAACACCAACGTCCCGATTGCACCCTTTTTGAACCCATAAGTGACGTTGTAGTAAATCGGATTATCCCCCTCCGAAGCCCACAAATGCTCTGGTCGATCCACATACGAAGCCCGCACCCACTCTACATCATCATCCGACCAATACCGCATGATATCCGTCTGATGAATCCCCGCCTCCACCATCGAAGTCCCCGACCAAGCCCGATTCGCCGTCCAAATCCGGTTCTCCGGACCACCCCGCTCCTCAGTATGCGTGTGCTTCACCCCATGCCCCTCAACCGCTCCCTCAGCCACCATCATCATCGCCGCCGTCCACTTGTCTGAGAGGTGGTCTCGGATCGCCTTATACGCCGGATGGAAGCGCATCTGAAACCCCACCGTGTTGGGGATTCCCGCCTTGTCGATAGCCTCCGCCTGCGAAATCGCCTCATCGAAGAACAGAGTCTGAGGCTTTTCCGCAAACACCGCGATCCCCGCCTCAGCCGCTCTTTCGATCTCCCCACGGTGCTGATTCGGCGGCATCGCAAACCAGATCACATCCACCGAACCCGACGAAATCATCTCATCCGCCGACGAAAACAGCAACATCCCCCGCTCATCGTAGTCAGGTTCCCACTGTTTGATCTTCTCCGGACTCAAGTTCTCAGCAAACGGATCCGCCAACGCCGCAAACGTCCCGATCTCCTCCGACTGCAACCTCACCAGCTGCTGCAAATGGTTCAACCCCCGCTGACCAACACCCACAAGTCCGACACGCAATTGCTTCGCCAATTCGATTTCCGCCTTTCAGTGACTTAAAACCGTCACGCTTAGAAATGTATCGCTTCGTTCGTGACGGCGGCCGCGGCTTCTTTTACGACTTCCGACATTGTCGGATGCGAGTGCGTAACCCGGTGAAGCTCCTCGCTTGTCCCCTCCAGATACCGCAACATCCCCACCTCCGCTATCAGTTCAGTAGCCTCACTGCCGATTATGTGCGCTCCAACAACCTCGCCCGTCTCGTTATCCACGATAATCTTCGCAAAACCACTCGGATCACCAACAGCCACCGACTTCCCAGCAACTTGGAACGGCACCTTGCCCACACTGTAGTCGAGCCCCTGATCCTTAGCCTCGCCCTCAGTGATACCGATTGATGCGATCTGTGGGTGGCAGTAAGTGCACCGCGGCATAGCTAAATAGTCTTCGATCGGCTCCGGATCGTGCCCAGCAATCGTCTCAGCGGCTACAATGCCCTGATCAAACGCGACGTGTGCCAACGGCAGTTTGCCAGTTACATCGCCAACTGCGTAGACGCCAGTGACGTTGGTTCGCATGTTGCCATTGACCTCGATGAAGCCAGGACCATACGTCTCGACACCGACGTTTGCGAGACCGATATCGTCGGAATTTGGTTGAACACCGACGCCTAGTAACACCTTGTCGCAAGTAAACGTCTGGGTTTCGCCGTCTTCGCCGACGGTGTAGATGAGGGTGACTGTACCATCGGCGTTCTTTTCGACACCTTTGACCATCGATCCGGCGTTGATCTTGATGCCTTGGCGCTTGAATTGGCGCTCGAGTTCGGCGGAGACCTCTTCGTCCTCTTTGGGCACGATGCGTGGGAGAAGCTCGAACAGCATGACTTCGACGCCGTACGCGTTGAAGTAGTAGGCGAATTCGCAGCCGATGGCAGATGCGCCAACGATTGCGACTGCCGAGGGCTGCTCTCTTAGTTCGAGTGCCTCTCGCGATGTAATGATCGATTCGCCGTCGATTTCGAGGCCGGGCAGCGAACGTGCGCGGGCGCCGCTGGCGATGATGATGTTTTGGGCGGTTACCCACTGGTCCCCGTTGATCTGGACTCGGCTGGATGACATTAGGCGTCCGGTGCCTTCGATGACGGTGATGTTGTTTTTGCGCATGAGGTAGCCGATGCCGCGGGTGAGTGTGTTTGAGACGCGGCGGGAGCGGTCGACGGCTTTGGCCATGTCGAAGCGGACGTTGTCGAACTCGATGCCCCAGTCGGAGGCGTGCTTCATTTCGTTGACGAGTTCGGCGTTTTTGAGGAGCGACTTGGAGGGTATGCATCCCCAGTTTAGGCAGACGCCGCCGAGTCCGCCGATGCCGGTACCGTCGTCTTTTTCTACGATGGCTACGTTGAGGCCAAGTTGAGCGGCTCGGATAGCGGCATGATAACCGCCGGGTCCGGCGCCGATAACTACGACATCAAAGACGGAGTCTGAGTTGGTCATTTGGGGATTTTCCTCAGCGTGTACGAGGTTCGACGGGCACAAGATTCGAGTCTATAACCAGTGTTGCCCTGCCCTTTTGGGTCCCGGCTTTCGCCGGGATGACGGTGGCTAGACGCGGGTTAGGCGGTAGAGGGTGTGGAGGATTAGGGCTAGGAGGAGGCCGGTTAGGGTGGTGATGGTGACACCGATGGCGTAGATGATGAGGTAGGGGAGCCAGTGGCCGGGGCAGTCGAGGAGGGTTGTGCAGACCCACCATGAGGTGATGATGTATCCGAGGAAGATGAGGGTGCCGGAGAGGAATCCGCCGATAGCTCCGATCTTTATGCAGCGTCGCATGAATTGAGATTCTAGTTGCGGGGTTTTGGGCGAATGGTTGTTGCGATAGAGTGGGATTCAGTTCGTAACTGTCAATCGTCAAAGGCCGTCGACATGCAATCCGTTACCGCTTCTCGTAGTCCTTCTGAGCTGAAGCAAGCTGCGCTTGATCACATTTTTATCGGTATGAACAACCATGCGATGTTGGGTGAAGAGGGTGGTCCG
>DAOUJE010000083.1:0-31076 GCA_034423055.1 Dehalococcoidia bacterium
TGTTTAGCCATGTTGGTTTCGGTCTACGGTGTGGTGGTTGGCTGCCTTGCCCCGCCCTTTTGTCCGCCCCGGTCACCCTCACCCTGGCCCTCTCCCGCCGAGCGGGAGAGGGGAATCATCCCTTCCAATTCCTGTAACGATCCGCTGTCGACTGAACGGTGTCTCTGCGGATGGTGGGGATGTGTTGGTTGGGAATTACTGATCTGGTTAGAAGGCGGGTTTGCCGGAGGACCAGTTCCAGTTGTCGGGTGGCCAGACGTTTCGGCCTCGGCGTGCGCCCATGTTTCCGGCCATGGATGCGTCGCGGCGTTCTTCGTCGTACCAGTCGGCTACGGTGTCGCGCCATTGTTTGATGTGCGGGGTTCCGACGTGGTAGTCGAAGGCGGCGCTATTGGCGTAGACCTCGTAGAGGTAGAGTTCGGTTGGGTCTTCGACGTTTTGGTAGACGTCGAATCGGAGGCAGCCGGGTTCCTCGTGGGTTGAGCCGATGCCGTCGAGGGTTACGGCGGCGATGAAGTCGTCTACTTTGTCGGCTTGGACGTATTGGGGAGCGTGGATGACGTGGAGGGTGCCGTTCTGGAATGCGGAGTCGTCGACAGCGCCGGGACGGTATGCGTCCCAGTCGGCGGGGCCGGCTGGGTAGACGGAGCGGCAGAAAGAGACTTCCGGCGGCTCTGCGAACATGTCGGCTGAGGCGTCGCGCCACTGGTGGAAGTGGTAGGCCATGGTGTGGTACTGGAACGCGGCTTCGTCTTCGTAGACCTCGCAGAATGCGAACTTTGTGGGGTCTTCGTCGTCTTGGATGATGTCGAAGCGGTAGCAGTTGGGCTCGCCGAGGACGGAGCCTACGCCGTCGCCGATGGATGCTTCGATGAAGTCGTCGATCCGGTCGTCTTTGACCTTTAGACGGACCATTAGGATGTACATTTGGTTCTCCTGGTTGGTAGGTGGGCTTGGTTGCCGTAAGTGAGTATATCGCGGGGAGGGTACGGAGATGTCCTAGACGGGATCGCCGCGAGTTCCCGTTACGAAACGATTAGGAATCGTCAGGCTGACTGGAGTCCGTCCCAATGTGCCGTGACTGAAAAACGCGAATCAAGACAGAACCGATCGGGTAACTCAACGCTGCACCTAGGCCGAGAAACCACCCCATCGCAGGTTCTCCTAACAAGACCGCCAACAGGCCGCCGGCGATTATCACGACTATAGTTGCTAGGCGGTATGCCGGAGTACACTTGACCTTGTGCGCGACGGCGTCGGTTTCGTCGCTTTCAATGCGCCTACGATGCGCCATGGATTCGTGCCAATCACGAAGCGCATCCTGCGCAGATCCCGGAACGATTCTTTCATATTGGTCGAGGACCTGCGGAGGTGGTCCCAACCATGTGTAAGAAACGGATTGGCTCGCGATGACCGTGACTGAATCGTCAGTTTCGGCGAGGACTGAAGGCGAATCCGCCGAAGGTTCGTCAGGAGTGGTCATTCCTGGTATGCGTCAAGTACCTGTCGACGCTGTTCTTCGGGCAAGGCATCAATACGAGCTTTGAAAACCCGGTTCATCTCTTCGCCCAAGTGTGCCCATGCGTCATTCCAAGACTTGTAGACGTGCTCTTCCGGGCTCATCCCAGAATCAAATGCGGCTCGAAACTCCTCCTCGGACCACATTTCCATCTCCATTTCGAGGATTAGCGCATCTAACGGGTCCGAATTCAACATACGATTAACGATCGGATACGCTGAGACGAACGTGGGTTTTGAGCGGACAGATCGCTTCTTGCCGTTCAGTGATTTTGGCAGAAACCTCATGAGAATTCCCGATATCACAGTAAGGGTACGGGGTTAAGTCTAACCCAGCAAGGATTACTAGTCGCATCTAGTGACCAACATTGTAAACGAACTGCATCTGGGTGCTTCAACCCCATCCGAGGTAAAGCTGTTCGTTGGGGATTACGATGGCTTCTCACATGTGCGTGTCTGCGGGTGGCAAGTGGGCGGTTCGGGCTATGTATTCAGGTGGGTCGGCGTAGTGTGATTCGCGGCCGTGCATTGCCGACTAGGGACATGTTATTCCCAAGTGCTGGTAATCCCCGTTAAAGCATCCTTGACGTGTGATTTTTATGGCGGGACGTATGTCTTGCTGGGGCATCCCATCTCCGTTGGGACGCGCGGACGAGTCGGGGGCCGCATCGCGTTGAGGCAGAGTGATGGTGGCGCGGACACGCTCGCCTTTGCCGGAATTGTTTTTCGCTCGCACCCAGACCTTGTAGGTCTCGCCGGCATCCAATCTGTTGAAGGTTGCCGAGGTTTTCTTTGCTTTGAGTGTCTTGGTTTTGCCTTTGCCACCGTCGGATGGGCGGATATGCACGATGTAGCGGTTAGGGGCACCTCCACCTTGCGGCGCCTGCCAACTCACGGTCACGCTGTCCGCGGTAGCCGTAAGCACCAGGTTTGAAACTGGCCCGGGCGGGGTCTGGCTATTCTGCTGCTGCGCGTGAACGGGCGGTGCGAGCGCGAGGAATGCCGATGCGGCGAAGACGACTATGGTCAGCGCCACCCATACCGGTATGCCTAGAATCGGGGGGGGGGGTAGTTTCGTGCGGTTTCATTTGATCATGTCCTTAGGTTGCGTTCGAACCGGGGTAACCATAGTTTAGCAGTCGTGGTTATTGTTGACTGGTCGCGATGCGATTGGCGCATTGGGTTTGATTATGGGGTGGGTAACGTGTTGGTTCTGCCTTGAGGCAGTCCTTCCGCTGGCCCTCCTGAAGGGGATCGTGAGAGCGATTCCTGACGGAGGGAAGCGTTGGCATTACCTCCATCTAGCCCCTCCTAAAGTGAGGATATTGTCGTGGGGGGTTATCCCCGACCGAGGTAAAGCTGTTCGTTGGGGATGACAATGGCTTCTAGCATGTTGACGTCTGGTGGGAGTGTTGCCATCAGGAGGGCGGTTCGGGCGATGTTTTCGACGTCCATCATTGGTTCTGGTCCTTCGTCTCGGCCGGAGCCTGAACGGGCGTCGGCGCGGCGTTCGACCATGGTGTTGCCAGGGTGGAGCGCGGAGACGGCGATGTTGATGTCGCGGCCTTCGATGGCGGCGGATTGGGTGAGGCCCCAGACGGCGTGTTTAGAGGTTGTGTATACGGCTGCCGAGTGACGGGACCGCTGTGCGGCGATGGAGCCGATGTTGATGATGCGTCCGCCGCCTTGGGGTCGCATGATTTTGAAGGCCTGCTTGGTGCAGTAGAACATGCCGGTGACGTTGGTGTTCATCACTCTTAACCACTTTTCGGAGGAGAGTTTTTCGATTGGGTCGCCTTCCACGGATCCGGAGTTGTTGACGAGGATGTCGAGGCGTCCGTGGGCGTTCATGACTGATTCGAAGACAGCGGCTACGCTGTCTTCATCGGTAACGTCCATGGATAGGGCGGTGACGTTGGTTCCGGCTTCGGCGGAGATTTCGTCGGCTGTGGCTTGTAGTCGTTCGAGGTTGCGTGCGGCGATGGTGACGTTTGCGCCGTTGTTTGCGAAGATGCGGGCGATGCCTTTGCCGATGCCGGTGCCGCCGCCGGTGACGAGTGCGATTTTGCCTTCTAGGGATTCTGTGCTCACGGGTGTTCCTCCGATACGGTCAGGATCTCGAAATTTCGGTTTTGCTCGGTTTCGTCAGGAAAGATGTGACAAGTGCTAAGGCTACAATCCCTGTCGCGAAGATATATGCGTATTTCCATCCGTCTAGGAATGCTTGACCTGCTTGTGGAGTTTCCTCGAGTTCGCCGAGTGGCACGTTGTAGCCGCGGGCGATCATGATGCCTGCGATGATTGCGGTGACGACGGCTTGACCGCTGACGTTTCCAAGGTTGCGGGTGAGGTTGATGATTGCGCTGACGAGTCCGTATGAGGATCGCGGCACTGAGCCCATGGTTGCGCTGGCGTTAGGCGCTGACCATGCACCCTGAGCGAGGCCGTTGATGAGGGTTACAACGGCGATGTAGTAGAGGGGTGTCGTCGTGCTGAAGGTAGCGAGGGCGATGCCGGTAAAGATCAGCACTACGAATCCGCCGACCATGAACGGTCGGACACCGAAGCGATCGGAGAGTCTGCCGAAGACTTGGGCTCCTATGCCCATTCCAATTGCCATCAACAGCATGACGCCAGCCGCGTAGATTTCGGGCCAGCCGCGGAATGCGACGAGGAATATGGGCATGAGGAACATGGTTGCGGAAGAGCGCATGAACGCGAAGTAGCGGGTGAGGATGGAGAATTTGAAGACGTTGATTTTGAAGAGTCGGAGGTCGACCATCGGGTGTGGGGTCTTGAGTTGCCACCAGATGAAGGCGATGACCGTGGCGATGCCGGTGAATGCTCCAGCGATGATGATCGGTGATCCCCAAGCGAGGGCGAATGGATTGGTGATGGTGAGGATGATGATGGCTGTTGCGACTGCTGAAAGGATGGCTCCGAGCCAGTCGTACGGCGGTCGTTCCTCGCCGGAAAATGATCCGATGCGCTCGTCTTTGAGGATGTAGAGACCCCATAGAAATGCGATGGCGGTGGGGATGGCCATGAAGATGAAGAGGGCTTGCCACGGGAGGAACTGGAGCGTGACTCCGGATACGATGGTGCCGGATGCGCCACCGATGGCGACTGCGGTGGTCTGACTACCGAGGGCTTTGCCGCGTTCGTTGGCGGGGAAGACAGATGTCGTGATGGCGGTCGAGACGGCTTGTCCCATGGAGCTGCCGAGGGACATGATTACGCGGGTGACGATGAGGAAAGGGAGATTCGTAGCGAAGGCGCATGCGATAGCACCGCCGCCGAATAAGACCATTCCGATGAGATGGAACTTCTTGCGTCCGATCATGTCGGCGACTTTGCCGAGGGGAACCATGAAGGCGCTGACGGTGAGAGATTGCGCGATGACGAGGAGGGATGCTTCTTTGAAAGTGATGCCGAAATCCTCGGCGATGGCAGGGAGTGCGAGGAATACGATGCTGAAGCTCATCACCATGGTGACGAGCGAGAGTCCGACGGCCCAGAACGCACGCCACTTGTACCAAGCGTTTTCGGGCGCGGCGGGATCCCACGCAGGTGTTTGAGGCGTGGGTTGCGTGATGGTCTGTGTGTTTGCCATTAGGAACTGAACTCGCGGTTGTTCGCGAGTCGAATGACACTAGAGTATCGCGCAAGGGGGATATCAGCGATGTTGCTTTTGGTTTGAGGAGTGCCGTTAGAATGGGGTCATGGCGAAGTATGAATACATAGAGACTCCGATTATGAAACGGGCAAAACGCTTGTTTCGCGAGCGGATCGAACATGAGGTCGCCGACGAGATCAACGGTCAGTGGGTGGTGATAGACGCGAACTCGGGCGAGTACGAGGTCAGTGAGGATGTGGTGGATGCGATTGAAATGTTAGAGTCTCGCGTCGTCAACTGCGATAGCGTGTACGTGCACAACGGTGAGTTCATCCCTGGTCATTTAGGCGGGTACGCCAGGGTGTTGTGGGAAAGCATGCCTCAGGAGGCCAAAGATTCGGTTCCACACGACGCTTCATTGAACCTTGACCACTACCTTTACGGCTATCCGAAGCGTGACAAGTCTCCGTGGGAAGAGTGATCTACGTCGATTCCGGGTTCCTGATCGCCCTTTTCGACTCATCAGAACCGTCGCACGATCAAGCGAGTAGATTGTTCGATCAGTTCAATGCCGATCAGCGGATACGGCTGGTTACGACACGGGACGTTCTGAATGAATTCTTGGCCCATTTCAGTCGTGGCGCGGGCATCACTCGCATTCATGCGGCATCAGTAGTCCTACGCATTTTCGGATCCGCAAAATATCGCGTTGCCTCCCTAGATCGGGATGAATACTTACAAGCACTTGAGCTCTATCGAAACCGACCGGACAAGCGTTACAGCATGGTTGACTGCATCGGGATGACAGTGATGCGTCGGCAAGGCATCCAAGAAGTCGTCGCGACGGATCGCGACTTTGAGCAGGAGGGGTTCACCAATCTAATGATCTCGGATCACCGACGCGGTGTCAGTTAACGTCCATGCGTTTCAGCCGCCAGATCGTCGCGATGCTGCACACGATGATGACGGCGATGGTGGCTACGATGGCGTATTCTATCGGCGGCAGGGCGTTGGACCCGGATTTAGGAGCATCGACTAGCGATGAGCTGAGTTCTTGCATGATGGACAACGTAATTCCGCTGATGCTGACGAATTTCAGGCCCGGGATTGCAGTTGAGATCAACGCTTCGAACCCGAAGACGTAAACGATGCCGAAGACAACTGCGCGGGTGGTGAGAGTTCCTACGAATGCGAACAGCGATGCGAACGCGATTGAGCCGATGAGGATTCCGAACGCTGCGACGGCGGCTGCGGTATAGGTTTCATCTTCCCAGACCAGCATCACCGCGACGAACGCAGAAGCGGCTAGCGGCACGGCGATGCCAGCGATCGCTGCGACGACTTTAGGAATCGCTATCTGCCACCGCGAAATCGGCGAGAGCATCAAATTGGTGAGGGTGCGGTCTTCGATTTCGTCGGCGAACACAGGCGCGGCGACGATGAGTGCGACCAGCGGGAGGATCGTGTTGATAATGAGTCCTTGTATGAATCCCTGAGCGACTTCGCCATCCCATTCAATGCCAAGGATCTTTGTAGCCACGGCGATCACCAGCGGAATCGCTGCGAGGATCAGCAAGATTGCAGCACGTTTGACCGACAGCGACTGTCGGAGCGCCAGCACGAAGATTGTTTCTGCGATTGTGCCCATCATCCTTCGACCAGATACGAAAAGACGCTTTCCAATGAGTCGTCGATCGGTTGGAAACGAGTTATTCGTACGTTGTGTTTTTGCGCTAGAGCGGGAAGGTCAAGTTGGAGCACAGCGACGTTGATTGTGAGAACTACGATCGACCCGTCGGGGGCGAACTGGACGGATTGGACTGAGGGAAGTTTCGCCAGTTCACCGCCGAGTTGTTTAGGCTCTGAGCACTCGATCTTGACATGGTACGGACGGTCGTCGAGTGCGGCGCGGATGGCATGAAAATCGCCTTGAGCGGCGAGTTTCCCATTGACTACGAGAACGACGCTATCGCTGACCTCCTCGACCTCTTCCAAGATGTGGGAAGAGATGATTACGGAATGTCCTTCATCAACGGTTTCGCGGAGGATCTCCTGGAAGCGGAGTCGTTGCGTTGGGTCGGCACCGTTCAGGGGTTCGTCGAGTATTAAGACTTCAGGATCTCCGACAAGTGCTGCGGCGAGGCGAATCCGTTGTCTCATTCCCCGGGAATAAGTTGAGATCTTTCGATCGAGGGCAAAGGACATGTCGACGCGTTCGATGGCTTGGCGTAGGTGGGACTCTTCGCGTCTGAGGTCTTTGAGACGGGCGGATAGGCGTACGTATTCCAAACCGGTCATGAATTCGTACGCCGACTCGTTTTCGGTCATTATTCCGATGCGCTTGTAGACGTTGTGGTCCGAGCGCGGATTGGTGCCGAGGAGTCGGACTTGACCTTCGGAAGGGGAATGGAGGCCGCAGATCATGCGGAGGAGGGTTGTTTTGCCGGCGCCGTTAGGTCCCAACAGGCCCGTGATGCCTTTGTCAATGTTTAGGGTGACATCGGATACCGCGACGACGTTTCCGAACCATTTCGATACGGCATCAAGCGCGACGATGGGTTCGTCGGCGGACTGATATGTGAGGTTGTCCGTCTGCATGTAGCTATCGTTGGGCTTGGTAGAAACGCCAGGTCGCAGCGATCGACGCCGCGGTGAGGATGAGAATCCATGTGATCGGGATTGCGATGTTCAGGTCGTAGTTTTCAGCGTATGAGTCGAAGAAGATGGATGGGACGACGTTTGATGAGAGGTCGATCAAACCGATCAGGCTGATCACTTCCATGACGGTGTCCGACGGATTGAAGACTGAGATTATCTGCGGGGCGATAGAGGCAATCATGATGATACCGATGATGATGAGAGTTGCGATCATGCGACGGTCAGTGATGGAGCTGACGGCGATAGTGAAGGATGTAGTGAAGATGGCGAAGATGATGCTGTTGCCTACGAAGCGTGGTATGTCGAGCCAGTTGTCTTGAATATGGCCTAAAGCATCGCCAACGCCGAATAGAAGGCCGACCCAGAGCGTGATGTGGGGCAACAGGCTTGCGGCCAAGAGGAGAAGGAAGAGGGCGCACCATCGCGAACCTAGGTAGTCGAACATGTTGATCGGTCGGACAAAGTAGAGATGGATGACGCGGTTTCGACGGTCGGGACATACGAGCTCGGGTCCGATGAACGCCGCGAAGATGAGGATCATGAATGAAATGACTGAGATCAGGTCTTCGTGACCGGGGAGATCGATTGCGTTTGCGCCTTCACCAGTGTCGACTTCGATACCCAGTTGCTCGAAGAATGCGGCGATTGCTGCGAAGACAAGGCCAGTGGCGATGGTGGGAGAGAGGACTAGCCACGGGAGGAACTTTGCCCAACCGCCTCGGCCGATGCCCATGCCGTTTTTAACGCCATCGATGATCAGGGATTGCCATGCGCGGTTACGGCCTTCGCGGATGCCTTCGTAGGACTGGTATCCGATGTCGAATACCGTTCCCGTGCGTTCTGTCTGGTCGGTGTTCACTGCTCAGGTGCGGAAGAGGTCGATGAGTGCTCTTTGCCGTGGTCCCATACGGACCAATCGGGCTTCGGATGCGACTAAGGCGTCGCGGACGGCATCGAAACCGTTTGCGTCAACTTCGGCAATCGATAAAGCATTGCCTTCAAGCGTGTGGTCTACGCCGCGTTGCGAGAGTTCGGCCATGAAACGATCGCGGTTGTTGGCTACCTCCACGTAGATTGACTCGGTCTCTTCGGTTAGAGATGCGACGTCGGCGGATTCTTTGACTTGACCTGAGTCGAGGAGAATGATGTTGTCGCAAGTTCTCTCGACGTCTTGCATCAGGTGGGTCGAAAGAACGATGCTGATGCCGAACTCGCGTGCGATGCGACGGATCAGGTTCAGCATCTCAGTGCGTCCGGTGGGATCGAGGCCGGCAGTAGGCTCGTCGAGGAGGATCAGGACCGGATCGTGGACGAGGGCTTGTGCCAGTTTGACGCGCTGTTTCATGCCGGTCGAGTAGCCACCGATGGGGCGATATCGCTCTTCGAACAGTCCGACGTGTCGGAGCGTGTCAGCGGCTAGCGCGCGGGATCGGGATGGCGGGATGCCGCTGACTTCGGCCATGTGAGTGAGGAAGTTGGCGGCGGACTGATTAGGTGGTAGACAATCATGTTCTGGCATGTAGCCGAGGCGCGCACGAGCCTGCGGGTTTCGAGTGTTGGCGCCCATCACCAGGGCTGAACCAGAAGTGGCATCGGTCAAACCGAGGAAGATGCGAATTGCGGTGCTTTTGCCAGCGCCGTTGGGGCCGAGGAGGCCAGTGATGCCGGAGCTGACAGTGAATGATGCTGAATCCAGGGCTTGGACCGAGCCGTAGCGTTTGGAAAGCTCTTGGGCCTCGAGCAGGGGTGTTGCAGAACTGAACTGGCTCATAATGGAATCTTAAATGGGGGGGGGGGGGGTAGCTTGTCAAATGTCCAATCGGTAAAACTCGATTGCGGTTCTACCGAATACGAAGTCGGATTGCTCTTCGGGCAGGTTTTTGAGCATGTCTCGGACGGCGTTGGCCCAGCCGGCGTAGGGTGTGCCTTGAGTCGAGACTGGCCAATCGGAGCCGAACATCAGCCGGTCGACGCCGAACATGCCGATGACGTGGTGAACGTAGGGTAGGAGGTCGTCGTTGGTCCAGTTGTCCATGTCGGCTTCGGTGGTCATGCCGGAGATTTTGCAGCGCATACCGTCGATGGATGCAACATCGCGCAGGCGTGTGAGCCAGGGTTCGACTTCGCCCTCTTTGATGTTGGGTTTGGCGATGTGGTCGATGACGGCGCGTAGGTCAGGGACGTGTTCCATGATGCGCGGAACGAAAGGCAGGTTCGGCGGGCGGACTAGGAAGTCGTAACAGAGCCCGCGTCGTTCGACCTCTTTCAGGCCCTGGATAGGGGCATCACCCGCGAGCCAGCCGTGGTCTTCGTCCATTTCCCAGAGGTGGCGCACACCTTTGAAATAAGGGTTCTGTTGGAGATCATCAAGGGTTTCGCCAACGTTTGGATCGCTGAGGTCTACCCATCCCACGACACCTGCAACGAAGTCGGTGTTTTCGGCGATTTCCAAGCACCACTTCGTCTCTTCAACTGATGCGTGAGCCTGGACAATGACCGTCTTGTCGATGCCAGCCTCTGCGAGGAGAGGGCGCAACTCGTCCGGACCGTAGTTGACCCTGAGCGGACTGCCTTCCGGCATCCAGTCGTAAGGTCTAAGGTCCAAGTCCCAGAAATGATGGTGGCTATCGACTACGGTCATCGTTTGATTTCAGGGTGTATGAATGTTTGGCCTGTAGGGACGGGTTTCAAATCTGCCCCTACGGTTGACTGGCACCCCCTACGTGCTTGCTTTGCTCGCACGCGTCCCCCTCGCTTCGCGAAGGGGAGGGATGTCTATCTACAACGGGTCATCGGGCGATGGTTCCGATGGATGGTTCGCCTCGGATGGCGGTTCCGTGGCTACCTGCGAAGTTGGCGTCGGCGAACCAAAGCACACCGTCTTTCTTCGATAGGCCGTGAATGAAGGGGTCTTCGGGACCCATGACGACGCGGTCCATCTCGGCGCCGGTCTCTTTGTTGTAGAGGACGACTACGTTGTCGGTGGTGTGTGCGCACCATATTCCGCCGTCGTCCTCCAGCGCCAGACCATGCAATCGCTCGAGTTCGACCTCAAATTTGTGGACGACTTTGAAATCGTCGGAGGGGTCGACGAGGATGAGCGCCTTGGGGCTGAAAGCGGTTACCCAGAGGAGATTCGCGTCGTGGTCCCACTCGATGCCGTGGATGCCGCCGCCGTCGGGGGTTCGCCATCGGTTCACGGTCTCGCCAGTGTCGGGGTCGATTTTGATCACGTATCCGAGATGCGTGTCGGTGCTGCGATACGGTCGGGAAACTGTGGTGCCGTTGGAGCCGGTCCAGATGTGGCCGTCTCCGACGGTGATTCCGGAACCGTTTTCGGTGGCGGTGTATATGGTCTTGAGAACTGCACCGGTCTCGTCGATCACGTATATGTTGTCGGTGAGTTGGTCCATGACGTAGAGTTCGTCGTTGTGCCACTGGAGACCGTTGGGCATCTCGCACGGCGAGGGTACTGTGATTCCGACCATCGACTTGGTCGCTGTCATCGTCATATTAGTCACTCCAATCGGATGATTGTGTCGCTGGATACTTGTGAGAGTAGTTTAACCCGTAGCGATGCGATTTCAACCACGTTGTGTCGTAGAGAATAGATTTGGTTGCAAAACTGCGGGTTTCAAGCGACTGCAACGGGTGTGATAGACTGTTAGATGTGAATGTAGGCGAATACAATCCCCACTATCGACGGGGACAGAACTTAATTCTTACGACTAAGCCAATCGCTTCAGACTCTCCTGTCGCCTACGGAGAAGATGCACGGATGTGGAGTGTCCCGCGAACCATTCTCGCGGTTATCCGATTACAACCCAAAGATCAACTTTCAGGAGGAGGCGGTTGAGATGACAAGGAAGATAGACGATGCCAAACCAAGCGAACGGCAATGCCGGGAGCCGTCGGGTGATGATTTTTATCGACGGGAGCAACCTCTACCACGTACTTAAGCAGAACACAGACAAACAAAACCTCGACTACAAGAAATTTTCAGAAAAGCTTTGCGGCGATCGCGAGCTGATTCGAACCTATTACTACAACATCAGGCAAGAATCTCCTGACAACCCCAAACTCGCAGAGTCGCAAGATCGCTTCTTGAGTTCGCTGTATGAGACCGACTACCTGGAAGTGAAGCTTGGGATCTGGAAACAGCGGGGGCATACGATGGTGGAGAAGGGTGTCGATGTGATGATCGCCTCGGACTTGATCGCCCATGCGTATGAGGACCACTACGACACTGCGATTCTGGTGAGCGGTGATGCTGATTTTTTCCCAGCGCTTCAAGTAGTCAAGGACACTGGCAAGCAAGTTGAGGTTGCGGCGTTCGATTCGAACTTGTCATCCGAAGCGGCACGTTTTTCGGATGTGATCATCAAATTCGACAAGAAATACTTCGACGACCTGTGGATGTCGGCAAGTCAGAAGAACCAAACCATGCGAACCGCGGCGATCCGCAAATCGGTGACCGACGAAGCGGCATCGCCGAATGGCGAAGACAAAGGCTCGACGAGACGGCAGAACGGTGCCAAAAAGCCGTTCGCCGAACGATACGCTTACCGACGCAATGCTTATAACGCTCGGAAGACGTCCAGCAATGGGTCTAACGGTTCATCTAACGGTCACGTCGCCAAACCGGCAAGTCGGGTGCGCCGGACCGAGAGTCGTCGGAGTTTGTCTTCGATAGTCAGTGCTGGTTCGCAACCACCTGCTCGGACAGCGCGCAGGGGGCTCGCGGCAGCATCAAGTTCACGAGTCACGCCGCCGGATATCAAGGATAGAGCCGTCAAGACTAAGACTGCACCTAGGAATGGCCGTGGCGCGGACAGCCGCCGGAAACAGCGTCAATCATGGATCAGCAGGATGCTGAAGTCGCGGCAATCAGACGGCTAGTTGGCGCGAGAAGGGCGTAACTTCGGTTTAGAGAGGCCAGACATGTCAGCGATATCCGACAAGTCAGTGGATAGAGAGGTTGCGTTTGCGAATGCCAAACGCATCTACGAAGAGGTGCTTCTTCCGAAATACATCGAGACACATAAGCACCGTTACATAGCGATAGATGGTGTGAGTGGTGACTATGAAGTTCAAGAAAACGACCCATGGGCACTAGATCGCTTACTCAAGAAACACCCGGAAGCGGTAGTTTTTTCTAAACGGATCGGTTCCAAGACACACGAGAGCTTCGAATCGCTCGGATACTCAATGCCGGACATGGTCGACGAACCGAATTGATCACCGGTTACGTTGATGTCGACCTTCGACCAAAGATCGAATTGAAGGTCCAGGAATCTGGTGATTCGTATCGAACCATTCTGGCTATTGTTGATACTGGATTCACCGGCCAGTTGAAGATGCTGCGTGACCAACTCGCTGGGCTTTATAATCCTCATCCACAACGGACAAGTACGGTCTCGCTCGCGGATGCCTCTGAACGCGAGATACCGATTCATACGGTTGTAATCGATTGGGACGGTGAGAATCGGGCGGTAGAAGTGTTGGGGATGGACGGTAGGACTTTGATCGGGATGGATCTACTATTGAGCAGCCTGACATGTATCGAAGGTTCGTTACGCGGAGAAGTCCGAAATTTCAGCACTAACCGATTAACGGAAAAGTATCGTTGTCTTCGCAATAACCGTACCGGTACCGTGGAAACCGCAACGACAAAAATCGCCAGGGTTCACCAATCGGCGGTGATGATGTTGCTGTCTTCTTCCAGGACGCGTTCTTGGGAGCCGGACTTGAAGTCCATTGTGAATAGGTGATACTTACCGTCGTTATCCGAACGGAAAAGGACCTGTTCGCCGTTCAGAGACCATTTGGGATCAGCATCGTCGACACGGTTCTGGGTCATTCGACGTGTAGTCTTTTCACGCGTGTCAACGGCGTAGATCTCGGGGTTCCCGTCGCGTTCGGAGACGTAGATGATGTTTCGACCATTCGGCGCCCATTCGAAGTTGGTTTCGTCGCCATCGTCGTCGGTCAGGGCTTTGGCCGCGCTGGGCCCGTTGCCAGTGTCAACCTCTAGGGTAAAGATGTCGGTTGAACCGTCGGAAAGCTTGCGGACAAACGCCACACGCTTACCGTCCAACGAGAAACGTGGTCGGCTGTCCTCGTAATCGGTAAGTTGGACTTCATCGACACCGCGCACGGACCTCTTGTAGATGCCTTGGGTCCCGTCGATATTGAGGCACATCACGATCCAGTTGTTGTCGCCCGACCAGTTACCGAGTTCGACATTTCCGACTGGTTCGGATGCCAACGTCGTAGTTGCCTCGTTTTCGAAGTCGTAGACAAACACCTCGGAACGCGTCTTGTCAGCAGAGTCGGCCTGGTATGTGATCATGCGTGAATCGGGTGACCAGAAGAATTCTTCCACCTTGTTTGGCGCATCAGATACTCGTTCGGAATCTTCGGTGTCGCGATTCCACACTTTCAACTGTCCTCTTCCATCTTGAGCGTTGGATAGGTAAGCCACCATTCTCAGATTGGGCGACCATTTCGGGTTGAAGACAGCTTCGTTCAGGACCTTAGATTTTTCGCCGGCCCGATCGAGCAGGTACATGTGGTTACCTTCGTTGTCTAAAACGTATGCGACGTCGTGGGAGACCTTATCGTTGCCGCAGGCGATTGCAACCATCAACAACATTAGAAGCGAAATGAGGAGGATCGTCTTGTTCATGTTGCGCATGTCTCTTGTAATCTCTGTTTGTGCGCGGGCATCAGATCCGCATTGATCGTCCAGACATTAAGGACGGGTACTATCGCGATTTTCGAAAAAACGCGCTTTCCATTTCAATGGCGCTGCGTGCAACTAAAATCGCAATACATCAGACAACCAACACAATCGGAGATTAGGCGATGAAATTCGCGTTCTTCATGATGCCGTTACATACGCCGAACGAGAATCCCTCGTTAGCGTTTGAACGCGATATCGACATGATCAACTACGCCGAGAAGCTGGGGTTCGACGAATACTTCATCGGAGAGCATCACTCGGCGGCTTGGGAAACGATGCCGATGCCGGAAATGGTGTTAGCGAAGGCTTCGGCGACCGCGACGCGGATCACGCTGGGGACGGGCGTGGTGTCGTTGCCATTTCATCACCCGTTCCACGTCGCCGAACGCTTCGCGTTTCTCGACCATTTGACGCGGGGGCGCACAGTCTTGGGAGTCGGACCGAGCGGATTGCCTACTGATCCCCAGCGGTTCAAGATTCCCCCGAAAGACTTGAACGCGATGATGCGGGAATCTACCGACATCATCGTGAAGTTGCTGGAGTCGCCAGATCCGATTTCGTACGAGGGTAAGTACTGGACGATCGACGAGATGGCCTTGCAGTTGCGGTCGTACCAGCAGCCTAGGCTCAAATTGGCGACGCCTTCAGCGGGTAGCAAGCGGTCGTTGGACTTCGTGGCGCAGTACGAGATGATGATGTTCTCGATCGCGGGTAGTGGTCCGCCGGGCGCGGTGCCGTTGGCGCGGCAGTGGGACGAGGTAGTCGACGCGTCCGCGAAGTACGGCACGTCGCCGAACAAGGACGACTGGCGAGTCGTGACCTACGTCCACTTGGCGGACACGCGGGAAGAAGCATTCGAGCAGGCTCGGCACGGCGCGGTGCGCGATGTTCACAACTACTTCTACACGATCAATACGCCGCGAAGTTGGTTAGTGCATCCGGAACAGAATCCAGCGGATCTGACGTTTGAGCAGATCGTCGAGAAGCGGCGGTGGATAATCGGCACACCCGACGATGCGATTGAACAGATTGAAGCAATAGTTGAGGAGACGGGGGGTATCGGCGGTTTGATGCTGACAACGCACGAATGGATGCCGATGCGTCATGTCATGTATTCGCAGGAGCTGTTCGCGAGATACGTTATGCCGCGGTTCCGAGGACACACAGCGGACCTTGAACGCGAGTGGGATAGGACTAAGTACGACCGCGCGCATGGACGGATACCGAACATTACCGGCCAGAATGATGGGAGTCTTGATAACGGTAAGAAGAGCAACGTTTATGTGAAGATTTAGGGCGAATGCTACGATTCAAAGGATCCGGACATCGGGCAGATTCGCCATCTTGCGATCAAGGGTCAAAATTTCCAGCTCCGACTTCTGGTATCCGTCAGCGATCAAGCGATCAAACAACCCGGCTCCGCTTGTTTCTTCGAGTATCGACAAGACATCTGGGCCATTCAACGGCAAAATCAATCCGCCCTGCAATGCGGAGATGATTGAAGCGCTAGCGCGAGACTTGGGCACTTGGTAGTGATGTTGCACCGCGACGTAAGCCTCGCCAATGACTTGGTTAGACACGTAGATTTCGGCACCCTCTACATTGGCCAGATGGTGCAATGAGTTCAGGCAGTGGTCGTAGGTGTCTTTAGGTTGACCAGTGACCAATCTCACAAGGACTGACGTGTCAATCCCGTAGCGACGAATCATAGGTTCCATCCCTGAACTTGCGAATGTCGAATGGTTCGTGATCTTCGGATATCAGATCCGCAAGAGTTCCGAACATTTCAGGACGGAAACGCCTCGGTTTCAACACGAAGCCATCTGTGGTCTCTTCAAGTTCGATCTGGTCGCCGGGGCCTACGCCTAGAGCGTCGAGAACGCGCTTTGGAAACGTGACTTGGCGTTTCGAAGTTATTTTGACGTACATTCCCATTCTCCTTACTAACATTGTAGCATCAGTAAGGGCTGCCACAACTTCGCGCGATGCGATTCATGCGACAACATGACATCCCAGCGTCAGTGCGATATAGGACAACGCAAATTGTTAGATTGGTAAGTAACCATAGAACTGGAACCCAACGATGCCAACACTTGAACAACTAATCGAAGAAGTCGATGCTTCCGCGGCTGAGATCGTTGAGCTTGAGCGGCAGATGATCCAGATACCTACGGTGAATACCGGACAGATGCCGACGGGCAACGAGACGGCGTTGGCTGAGCTCATCCGCGATTGGTTTCACGCCGAGGGTGTTACAGAAACGCAGATTCTGGCACGCGATCCAGAGCGTGGGAACATAATAGCTGTCTATCCCGGGAGCGAGCCGCGCTGCCGGTTGATGTTCATGTCGCACACCGACGTGGTGCCGGTAGAGGATGAGTCGAAGTGGTCGTGGGAACCGTTCGGCGCGGAGGTGTCGGGCGGTCGGATATATGGTCGTGGCGCTTCCGATTGCAAGGCGTTACTGACGGCGCAGATGATGGCGATGGCGATATTGAAGCGTAACAGTGTGGAACTGAAGCACGGTTTGCGATTGGTGAGTGGTGCAGACGAGGAGCATGGAGGCCGATGGGGTTTTGGGTGGCTAGCGGATAATCATCCAGAGTCGTTGGAGTGCGACTTCGCCGTGAACGAAGGTGGCGGAACACCGGTGGAGCAGGGGGGTGCGTTGTCGTATCTGCTGGGGACTGGTGAGAAGGGCAGGTTGGAGATCAAGATCACGCTACGGGGTGAGAGCGCGCACGCATCGGTGCCGTGGCAGGGCGTCAACGCGTCTGAGAGGTTGTGGCGAGTGTTGCAGCGGATCGAGAACTACGAGCCAGAGATCGACACGTCGTTGCCGATTTTCGACTACCTGAATCTGTTCGGAATCGAAGAACGTCCAACCCCTGAGAACATCGATCGGATTCTCGGTGAACTCGAGGACAATTCCCCGCGGCTGAGTTCGATGTTGCGGGCGCTATCAAGGATGGTTTGGACGCCGACGATGATCAGTGGCGGTATCAAATCGAACAGCGTACCGGAGAACATCACGGTGACCTGCGATGTTCGCACTTTGCCGTTCCAAAACGAAGAGTACGTCCGCAGCGAGATCGAGAAGACGATCGGAGATGTTGATGGCGTATCGTTCGAGATCGATTACATGTCGGTTCCAAACTCGTCACCATTCGAGACGGACTTGGCCGAGGCGATAAAACGAGCACAGGCATTGGCGGTTTCGCGGGATGACATTCAGTGGATACCTGCGATCAGCAACGGATTTACGGATTCACGCTTTACTCGGAATTTGGGGATTATCACCTACGGCTTTGCTGGAACGCATCCCGACGACGATCCGATGTTGTCGAGGGCACATGGCACCGACGAGTCAGTGGGAATCGAGTCGCTTATCAGCGGGACTAAATGCATGATCGCGTTGGCGTGGGACCTTTGTGAGGCGCAGTGATTCGATGGCTTTGGACATAGTTGCAGTTGCTGACGAGTTGGCGACTGAGTTGGAGGCGAGCGGTTCTAACGAGCGGGCCGTCAACGAGAAGCGATATCTAAAGTCGGAACTGACGCATTACGGCGTCAGAGTCCCGGTTATACGGAAGTTGGCGCGCCGCTTTGTCCGGGAACAAAAGTCTATATCGAGGTCTGAACTCATCGATTTAACGACCGAACTGTGGGATCGGGAAGTTTACGAGCTACGTAAACTGGCGGTCAACATCTTGGCTGCAAAGGTTGAAGTCTTAGATTCAGATGATGTGAGTTTCGTCGAGGGATTATTACGGCGGTCGCATACCTGGGCCTTGATCGATGACTTGGCGATAAATGTCGTGGCACCGATGCTTTCAATCACTCCAGATGCTCAACGGGTACGTGCGATGTGGTCAGAGGATGCTGATTTCTGGGTTCGCAGAACTGCGATGCTCGCGTTGTTGCCACGATTGCGACGTGGTCTCGATGGTTGGCAGGAGTTTGTAGGATACGCCGATGCGATGCTTGGCGAAGAGGAGTTTTTCATCAGGAAGGCGATAGGATGGGTGCTGCGGGAAGTGTCGAAGCATTCGCCAGAGTTGGTGTTTGAGTGGATGCAACCGCGAGCAGCGACAGCATCGTCGGTCACGTTTCGCGAGGCGACGAAGTATCTGCATGAAGAACAGCGTGCTCTGCTGAGCGAGATCAGAAAATCTGGACAAGGAAACTTAAGTAATGGGATTTAGTCGTCCGCATCCGGATGTGTAGAACGCGGCGGCGGTTCTATCGCATCTGCGCCGCGTTTTACTTGCCAGAGCTTTATCGACGTGTATCCGATCCAAGAGATGCTGGAGAATATCACCGGCAACGCGAGATAGTAATACGACGCTGGTATTTCGTATTCTTTATTGTATCGGTTATCCCAGTAAAAGGAACATTCGGGCAATCCGATGAAAAACCAGGCGAAAGCAAAAACAAACGGAACGATCGAGAAGGAAGCCTCGATCTCTTGGCGATGTTTGCGCCAGAGATAAATGAACGAATAGGCGCAGGAGAACAAAAGCACGATCATCGCTATTGACGTTATGATCTCTTCGTTATGAAGTTGCGGGTAGTGTGGCTGTGGATCACCATAGAAGACCCAATTCTTATTGACCAAATTGTACATCCAAATAATGCCGGTTCCGAACAGCCAAAACAGATGTATACCAACGTAAGACGCGATCCGTCCGTCGCTGAAGCACGATCCGTCTTTGAGCCTGTGCAGGAGGTACGGGAGAAGGAACAACGCGGAATAAGCGGCTGCGACGATGGCGGCGCGTGCAGATGAGAGCAAGTTCATATCGCGCTTCAGACGACAGAACTCTATGACCAAGACGGCAGGGGCCAGCAGTATTCCTATCATGCATAAAGGTAAAAAAAACCAAATAAACGAGTAAAGCAGCCCAATGCCATCCCTGACCTATAGGGCATACAATTTCCTGCCATATGAAGTTACCGGGATAAACATAACAGACAGCTTCGTGATTGTAGCTGGTTTCAGTCCAGGCATCGGCTAGTCCGACTATTACATCTAACACTTCACGGCCCTCTCACCAAGCTCCATGTCCCGCATCCGGATGTGTAGAACGCGGCTGTGGCTCTGTCGTATCTGCGTCGCGTTTCCATCGTCGCAACTTTATCGATGTGTACGCGATCCAGGCGAAACTTGCAAGTGTCAATGGGATAGCCCATTGGTAATACGAGGCTGTTCCACGATAATAGACGTAGCGATGCTGTGATTTTTGCTCTATGAAGCCCGGATTATTAGAGACTTCTTCAATGCTTAGATAGTCTAGCAATCCTATTAGGAGCCATACAATTGCGAAAACCAGGGGAAGGATTGAAAAACTATGTATCATGCCTGCACGATGAGCGCGCCACAGATAAACGAGCGAGTAACAGCAAGTAATCGAAAGCATTATTAGCGCAAGTAATGTTTGTACCTCTTCGTTGGAGCGTTGAGGATACCGCGCTATCTCCGAACCGTAGAACACGAACTTCGTGTTGGCTAGACAGTATATCCAAACCATGCCGGAACCGAACATCCAGAACAGATGAATATAGATGTAAAACAAGCTTCTCACAAGCTTGAAGCATTTTTCATCCTCGATTTTGATCATGATGTACGGAATGAACAGTAGCAATGAATACATCGCGGAAATGACGGCAGCGCGCGCAGATAACAGGAAAGATCGCTTTCGCACAAAAAACTCGGCAATTGCCGCGAAGGGCATCACCACCAAGCCAATCAGAGCAAGTGGAATAAATACCATGTATGTTAAGAATGCTATAGAACCCCAGAAACCAACAGTCCCACATACTGCACTTCTATACCAGGCATCGCTGGTCACGCAGAATCTATAGTGGTTGTAGCTGCTTTCCAGCCCGTAAAAAGCTAACGTCGCTATCGTTTCGAAGATATCAGACATATCGGAACAACAATCCTCCAACGCGTTCTTTGATGACCGCCATCGTCAGTGTTACGGCCCTCTCACCAAGCTCCATGTCCCGCATCCGGAGGTGTAGAACGCGGCGTCGGATGATGCGATTGCGACTTGCAGCCCCTGGCTCCAGCCGCCGCTCTGCGCGACTTGATCGGATGCGCCGTCAAGGCTCGAGATGCGCTCCCATTCGCAGGATCCGACGTCGGATTCCGTGCCGATTGCGTAGGTCCCCGGCTCGATGTCGCCGCGGACGCTGTAGATGCCGTCGCCGAAGCTGGTCAGAAGAGGGTTGCGCGCGGCTATTGAGCAGGAGGTGCCGGGCAGCGAGCACTCGGTCTCTATCGAGACGCTGCGCGCCGAGCTCAGACTGCCGTCGCTCGCTTTCGTCTTCACGCTGAAGCGGTACGGCGTGCCGCGTTGCAGACCGCTCGCGAAGTAGGAGTTGCGGTTGACGGTGCTGGTGCGTCTGTCGAACGTGACCTGGAAGCTGCTGTACCCCGAAGGCGCGTCCCACACGAAGTTCGCCCACGTCGTCCCGACGCTGTAGCGCAGGTTCGTGGGCGGCGGGACGCGGGTAACCCTAGGAGTGGGCGTCGGAGTCGGGGTGGGTGTAGCCGTGGGCGTAGGTGTAGGAGTAGCCGTCGGCGTGGGTGTAGGCGTCGGAGGGTCGGTGACCCTGATGTTGACGCGGTCGATCTCACGGTCGTCGCTGGCCCTCAGCAGCCATGCGGTCGCAACGCCGGGGGAGCATCCGTACAGCGTCCAGTCCTCAGGCGCCAGCACGCCCCTGATCCTCTGCTCAGCAGACGCGCCGGCCGCGGCTGAGCATTCGCCGCCTTGCAGCGGACGCGTTATCCGAAGCTTCACCAGCGTGTCCGAAGGACGCACGTTGCGGGCGTAGATCGTCACGCTCTGACCGACGTAGATGCGGTAGGAAGATGCCGTGAGCCTGCCGGTGACGACGTCTGGTGTCGGAGTGGGGGTTGGTGTGAAAGTCGCAGTAGGAGTAGGAGTTGGCGTAGATGTCGGCGTGGGCGTAGGTGTCGGCGTAAACGTCGGTGTCGGAGTAGGGGTGTAAGTAGGAGTGGGAGTCGGTGTGAACGTGGGCGTAGGAGTAAAGGTTGGAGTGGGGGTGTAGGTAGGAGTCGGAGTAGCGGTAGGAGTAAAGGTCGGGGTGGCGGTAGCAGTGGGCGTCGGTGTCAACGTCGGCAGATGCGCGAAGCCCCAGCCCCAGACGTTGTTGGGTGTGTCGGAAGGGGAGGTGCCGGCCGCAACAGTGAGCCCTTCCGATGCGGCATGTTTCTTGAGAAAATCCACCACGTCGGAAGGCGTGATTACCACGACTGGAGTTCCCGAAGCGTCAGGAACCGAAGGTGTCACGGTTCTGAAGTGTTGTATCACTAGCGCGGCCAGTCCGGCGACGTGCGCCGCGGCCTGGCTGGTACCCTCCCATCTGCCTTGGTTGCTGCCGCCCTTGATCATCGAAGGCTCCCAGTTCGCTCCCACGATTTCAGGTTTGATCCGATCTTCATCGTCAACCGTCGGACCTCTGCTGCTGAAGCCTTCCAGAGAGTAAGTAGGAGAACCTGATGTTGAGTCGACTCTGGCGGCGCCCACGGCCAACATCCCCGGCGAGGCACTTTCCGATGGAGAAGCCGTGCTGTGGTGATTGCTCGAGTAATGGAGACTTTGCTGTGATCCGCGAATCCCCAACTGTACCCATTCCGGCGCAGGCCCGTCACGTAGACATACTCGCAGATAGTCGCCGTTGCCGGAATCCTTTCTGTTTATCCGCTCCAACGGAGAAGAGACAAGTCCCGCAACACTCTCACTCTGCCCGACCCAAGAGTTGCAGTCCGAATCCTCACAAACGAAGAGGTCCAGATCAGTGGGAGTTCCGTCTTCTGCGCTCCCCATCTCCCACCGAATTATGTACACCGGATGACCTGGATTTATTCCTGACGCGCTGACCAAGTTGGAATCCACCGGGACAGCATCCTTCGGGTGCAATGCGAAGTCAACCCATCCATTCTTGTCTCTATCAATGAACTCGCCGTAGAAAACTCTTTTTCCGTTGTCGTTGCCTGCGCCGTTTACCCATACGACTCCAGCTTCAGTGGCATCTTCAACCGCGGCTAACGCGAAATTGTCCCTAATGGCGACGCCGTCGCCATTCCCCTCCCACTCGGTAACCATTGACATGTTGATTACGTCCACGTTCATATCTTCGAAGAGCCATTCCGCCGCGTCATAGAGATCTTCGTTGAATGGCACATTGGCTATGTACAATTCGGCGTCTGGCGCGATGTCCATGACTGCTTCCGCTACCCGCGAGCCGTGGTGCCCGTCATATTCGCAATAGGAGATGGCGTGATCGTGAAACGACCGATTTTCGGGGAAGCATCTGGCTACCACTGTCGGGGGCAGTTCGTCATCATCGCCCTGAAATTCCGAAAACTTCTCAAATCCACGATCAAGAATTCCTATCTTTACGCCCGTGCCCATATATCCCGCATTGTGCCAAGCGCCAGCGCCGTGCCATTTCCCGACATCAGTCGCGGGCGGAGTCGCAGTAGGATCGTCAGGATGGGGTGTTGGGATCGTTCCTTGGTGACTGGCTGGATCAGGACGTCCCGCTAGGTATATCGCTCTTATTCCCGGCACTTCGGACAGTGGCCCAAGTATAGACAGGGGCACGAAAGCAAGGAATCCGAAACTGCTTTGCCTTCCGAGGAGTGTGACCCTATGGACCACTCCGTGACGGTCCAAGAAGGCAATCACCTGTTCCCGGTTTCCGACCGTGTGCAACTCGACCGGTATGATCGAGTCGACGCTCTCACGAGACGCGCCGCTCGCGATGGCGGCCTCGTATTCTCTGACAGCATCTCCTAGGTCAAAACGGAGGTTCGGGTACTCGCGTGCCGGTTCCGCAGATTGTCCTTGTAATTGAGGAGATGCGGGAGAGGGGATCGGACAGCGAACGACTTGGTCGGGACCGGTCGGAATCGGAGTACGCGTTGCCGTTGGAGTAGATGTGCTGGTTGGTGTGGGAGTGAAGGTCGGAGTACTTGTGGACGTGGGCGTGGGTGTAGGAGTAGGGGTAGCGGTTGCCGTCGGTGTGGGCGTGGGCGGATCGCCTCCGCCTGGCCGCGGTGTGGGCGTAGGAGTAGCGGTAGGCGTGGCCGTGTTTGTGGGCGTAGGAGTAGGTGTCGGCGGATCGCTCCCGTCCGGCGGCGCTGTATCCGCCGGTGTGAAGGTGTAGGTCTTCGTCGTCGCTCCATCGGGCGCCACGACCTTGATGACAAGCACGATCGGAACCGCCAATGTCGAGGTTTGCAGGTAGAAGTGTTCGCCCCTGACGGGACCGCGGCCGTTCACCGTCACCTTCGCCCCGGGTTCCGAAGCCCTCGCGTGCAGGATGATCCAAGGGCTGTTGCGGAACGCGTTTCCCGGACGGACGCGGTACTCCGTAACCGACGGCGAGAATGCGGGATCCAGCGAACCGCCGCCGTGGATGAACGAGATACTGCGAAGATCCGCGTTCGACGACGCGCCCTGCGCCGAAGCCGACGGCAGAAGCGAAACCACCAGCAATGAAGCAAAGAGCGACGCCGTAACGACGAACACCAGCAGAAGGCCGATAGACGCGTAGAATCGTGTTCCCATGAGACGGCTCATCTTAACCGTCCTTGATGCCGCAGTCGACGCACCAGAATACCAGACAGGCTTGCTCACGAGAATTCAACATCGCACAAACCTAACACACCTTCGCGAAGAATAGGGATTCACACCTCTCTTTCTTCTCCCTAAGGTTAGAAGATACCTTTCGGTTCGAGCCCGAGGTAGAACTGTCCCGCGGTGTCGTAGTGGGTTGGACGTCCCTGTATCTGCTGCCGGATCGCGTGTGCGTCTCGGAAGCAGTGTTGGATCTTGTTCGACTCGAAGATCGAGCTCGAGCCGCAGATGGTGTAGGCAGTGTTGACGACATCGGCGGATGTCCGGATGGCGTGGGTGCCTGCGAGTCGGACCTTTATTCGCTGTGCCGTGGGTAGATCGTGGCGCTCGACGACCGTTTGCCACATCTCGGAAGTGGCTTCGTCAAGGAAGGCGCGGGCGGAGTTCCACGACGCTTCGGCTTCACCGATCATTCGTTGCGTTGTCGTATCGGCGTTTATGGTGTTCGTGCCGCCGTGCTGGACTTTACTCTTGGTCAAGTCGATAGCGGTGTCAAGGCCGGATCTGGCTACACCGAGAGCAACGGTCGCGAATCCAGACGCGAACATTGGCGTTGTGTGCGTGACGTAGAGCGCGCCGGGTTCTCTGGAGGGTTCGTTCAAGCCGTAGGAGCGCTCGGAAGAGACGAAGAGGTCAGATGTGGTGAAACTCAGGCTGGCAGTGCCTCTGAGACCTCCGACGTGCCATTCGTCGACGACATCGACTTCCGATTTGGGGATTAGGAAAGTCCGCATCTCATTAGCGTCGGATCCGTCTGGGTTGCGGACTGGTGCCAATGCGGCGACCCACGATGCGTGCGATATGCCGCTGGAGAAATCCCACCTTCCAGAAAGTCGATATCCGTCTTTGCCGATAACGGCTTTGGTACCCGGTCTAGGCGGTCCGTTGGTGACGACGGTGCGCGGATCGCCCCAGATTTCCTCCGCAACTGATTCGCTCACACGGACCGAGTTAGTGGAGAACACGTTGTTTTGGTTGATGCACCAACCGACGCTGGCATCGGCCTCGGCGAATATCCGAACGATCTTCAGGAAATCAGGGTGTGCAAGTTCTGCGCCGCCGAGTGAACGAGGCAGCAGCAGGCGGAAGAATCCAGCTTCGATGATCGGATCGACGATATCTTCCGGGATGCGGCGTTCGCGGTTGATGCGATCAGCCGCAGGAGCGACCATCGACGCCAGATCGTGGGCTTCGTCGATGAGTCTTTCTACGGTTCTCAAGCGGTGAGACGGGCGTTCAGTTACGCCAACTCGTCGGGAACCACGATGTCAGGTTCGAGTTCGAGAGGGTATCCGGGGAAGAAGTCACGCCACGGTTCGAACTGCTCCACGAACTGCATGCCGTGTTCCATTGATGGCAGATTCTTGATTGAGCGGCCAGGATCGTAACCCATCGTCTTCGCCATCGCCTCAATGCCACCCCGTCGAGTGTGTCTTACACCTCCGACGTTGAATGCGTCGCCGTCGTCATCTTCGACTATCAAGTCGAAGCCGCGTCTTCGTTGTCGCCAGTAGAGTCTCACGGTTGTCCAAGTGTTGTTTTAGTCGATGTTAACCAGAAGCGGTTTCACCCTGTCTAGTATCGCATTGCCAACGTCGTACTTGCTCATCAACGGCAAAGGTTCGATTGAACCGTCGGCGCGGACGATGTCGACACGGTTGGTGTCAGTCCCAAAACCGCTCCCGGGCTCAGTCACATCGTTGGCAACGGTGATGGTCGCGCCTTTTGCGGCCATTTTGGCGGCGCCCCTGTTCGCGGCATCACCTGTCTCAGCCGCGAACGCAACCTTGACGAGGCGAGGACCGACAGCTTTAGGCATCCAATCTTCCACCTCTTCGAGTTCCAACGTTATCCCCTTACTGCCACTCTTCTTGATCTTTTCATTCGTGAAAGTGCTAGGGCGGAAGTCGGAAATCGCTGCCGCCATTACCAAGACATCGGCACTTGCCGCCGCGGGCAAGGTGGCGGCGCACATCTCGTCTACGGTGCTGACATTGATGGTCTCAACGCCCCAAGGCGCGCGCATCCCGGTAGCAGCAGATATCAGAATCGTCTCCGCGCCACGATCCCGTGCAGCTTCAGCAATCGCGTAGCCCATCTTGCCAGTTGAACGGTTGGTGATGACACGAACGGGATCAACCGGTTCCCGGGTACCACCCGCGGTTACGACTACGCGTCTCCCGACTAAGTCTCCATGACGAAATCCGATAGCGACTCGAACCGCATCAACGATATCGCTCGGATCGCTCATGCGTCCTTCACCGACGAGTCCAGATGCCAATCGTCCTGATTCGGGTCCGACGACTATCGTCCCGCGTTCACGTAGGGTAGCTACGTTGCTTTGCGTTGATGCGGAGCCGAACATGTCAGCATCCATAGCCGGTGCCAAGACCAATGGCGCGCTTGAAGCGAGCACTGTGGCGGTAACCGCGTCATCTGTTATGCCGAGAGCGAGTTTGGCGAGGGAATTGGCAGTTGCCGGCGCGATCACGATACAGTCAGCTTTCGTTCCGAGCGCGACGTGATCGATGCTAATCTCGCTGTTTTGCTCCCAGAGCGACGTCACGACTGGGTTGTGGCTCAACGCGGCGAAAGTCGCACTACCGACGAAGCGTTGCGCGGATTCGGTCATCACAACGTCGACTCGTGCGCCGAGTTTGACGAGATCGGACGCGATGTATGCGGATTTGTATGCTGCTATTGAACCGGTGACGCACAAAACCACCCGGCGGTTGGACAGGGGAGTGTGTGCTGGCGAAGTCATCGGGAGTAAAACCGCGTCACCTAGTCTCTCTCGACAACGAACTGAGCCGGCAGTTCGGCTGTCGATGAGCCTGACTTGTAGCCCATGATCGTTTCATAGATCTCCGTCACTTCGCCACGTTTCAACTCAGTGGGCACGTCGATCCTTAAACTCTCGTCGCCTTCTACTCTCACGAGCAAACGTGATCCGAGCGAAGAACGGAATCGATAGCCCAAGTTCCAGAACCGCGCCAACTCGATCTCGACCGACCTAGCGCGTAGCGTCAGCGCATCTTTGGTTTTGAAATCCACGCCGATACGTGCCCGTTGCAATGCCATCTTGTCGTCGTGCCAGCGGTAGTGGGCTTCGAGGTAGAGGAAATCGTTGACATACGGCAGACAGGCATCGGGGTCCGGCCCGGCGTAGTGTCGGGGGCCGATGGTGAATTTGACGCCCGATATCCGCTTGCTGCCATGGATAACGCCGTAGTTCCTCAGGTCGACATCCGACATCGTGATATCGGTCAACTGGTCAGTTGGCCAAAAGTCCTGGGAACGCCAAATCCACTCGACGCGCCGGTCCTTCACCGCGATGATGTGGTCGAGAATCCTGAACTCGTCATTCTCGATGACGTGGTGCAGCGTGATCTCGTCCTTTTCTCTCCGCTCGTACTCGGTTGGACGTAGCTTCGAGCGCGCTCTTTGTACATAATCGTCAACTATCTCTTCGAGCGTCGGTTTAGTGTTCTGTACCATGTTCCGTTTCCGGGAATAGGTTGGCGAGGGCTCGGTCTATGATGCTAGTGTACGGAACGCCATATGCAGGTGCGATACCAGGTCGCTCGCCGTCATCGCGTAGGGCGTGAGGTCGGCACGTGCATACTCCGCGCTCAGGGAATGTATCGATACGCCCAGCGACGCGGCGTCGTACGCGTCCGATTTGGCGGCGAGTCCGGTTATCAATCCGGCGAGAACATCGCCAGTTCCGCCGCGAGCCAGACCATGGTTCGGCATCATATTGATTCGTACCCGACCATCAGGCGAGGCGATCAGCGTGGTCGCGCCCTTTAGCACTGCGATGCAGTTGAAGCGTTCAGCTGCTGTTTGGACCGCGGTGAGGCGGTCCGTCTCGACTTCCTCGACGGAGATTCCGAGCAGCCTAGACATCTCGCCAGCGTGGGGTGTGATCACCAAGTTACCGTTGAATACCTCCCACCATCCGGGCAATTGGGATGTCAAGGTTAACCCATCGGCGTCCAGTATCACCGTGCAGTTGTCCCAAAGGTGCGGAGTTGAAGTCAACCTAGAAAGCAGTTCGCGTGCCCCGTAAGACAGTCCGAGGCCAACACCAATGAGCACAGAATCCATCGACGGAATGCGCTGTTGGAGCTGGTCGAACGCCGGTCCCGGCAAAACGCCGTTTATGTCTTCGTTGAGGGGGATGTATGTCGCCTCGGGGATGTCGCCAGCCAAGGCTTGGAAAACGCTGGTGGGAGTTGCGAGCGCTACCAGCCCCACTCCGGAACGGACGCATGCCTGCGCCGCCAGTGACGCGGCGCCTACATAAGTGTTGGACCCGGCGATAAGCAGAGCACGCCCGAAGTCGCCCTTATGAGCCGTCAGGTCGCGGTCTGGTAGTAATGTGCGCGCCAATTCGGTAGTGCTGACTTCGCATTTGATGTGGTCAGTCAGTCTCGGCGGAATACCGACATCCAAAGCCACCATCTCATTGCCGTACGCCGAATCGCCAAAACGTATCGCCGTTCCTAACTTGGTCAGCCCCACGGACAGGCAAACATCGGCAGGCAACCCCTTAGGGTCGAACTCGCCAGTGTCCGGGTTCGCTCCGCTGGGCAGATCGATCGCAACGATTCGGGTTCCGCTGGATTTGGCGATGGCGAAGAATGACGAAATTGGTTCTTCGATGGGACGTGAGATGCTGAATCCAAAGACACCATCAAGTATCAAGTCTGTTTTGTCGCATAAGTTTGACAGGTTAGGCTTCGTAGACGCGTCAGACACTTCAACAACAGTCCCCCCAGCCTCGACGAACTGGTCCATGCATTGATCGTCTTCAGCGCGTGAGAGGACCACGGCGGCGGTAGTTTGCACACCCGATTCGAGCAAGTATTTGCCAGCAACCAAGGCATCGCCGCCGTTGTTGCCTTTGCCGACTAAAGCCAAAACGTTTTTGTCGCCTGCATCAGGACCTAGCTCTGCTAGAACCCAGTCGGCAATTGCTCTACCAACCCGATCCATCATGCCTTCGAGCGTGACCTCGCCCGAATCAAACCATCGTTGCTCGATGGACTGCATCTCGGCGGCGGTGACGACCTTGCGGTTCGGCGTCATGTCGATTTAATCTACGGCCTCCACGCGTCGTCTCGAGCCTCGAGCACCACCGACGCAACAGCGAACTCTTTGGAATGCGTCAAACTCAACGCGATGCGCGTGACACCCATCTTTTCGGCTCTCGCCTGAGCCTGACCGTGCAACGTGATCTCCGGCGGACCGCCGCGTTTACGCGTCACCTCGATCGATTTCCACGGGATGCCCCTGACACCGGTGCCAAGCGCCTTCATGACCGCTTCTTTGGCGGCGAAACGGCTGGCTAACTGCGGGGCGCGATTACGGGCGTAACGACGTTCGCCGGGAGTGTAGACCTTGTTCAAGAAGCGAACCGGGTAGCGATCCCGCACCGTCGCAATGCGACCGATTTCGATCAGATCGACACCCGTGTATATCATGGTTTTTTGGTTCGCCTTTTGGTGCTGAATGACGCATCGGCAAAGCACCATTTGCGACTGAAATTGTAAAACCAGCACACTTTTGAGCTTTGTAAAATCCAACCCATGACAGCGCGCATCATCAGCGGTAATGAAATCGCAAAGACCGTCCACGTCGAGGTCGCAGAGAAGGTTACGGCGTTTAAGGACTCCAAAGGATACGCGCCCGGATTGGTGGTCGTTCTTGTGGGAGACGATCCAGCATCGCGATCATACGTGAGGCGCAAGGAACGAGCGTGCGAAGAGGTCGGCATCGTCACTGAGACTCTGAACATCTCAGCCGACATCAGCGCCGAAGAATTGGCGGGAATCGTTGATGAATTGAACAACGACGACCGGTATCACGGCATTTTGGTGCAACTGCCTTTGCCGGACCACATCAACCCTGACGAAATCATCAACGGGTTGGATCCGCTCAAGGATGTAGATGGGCTTCATTCGGAAAATGCCGGATTGCTGTCGTTGGGTCAACCGCGCTTCGTTCCCGCGACTCCGTTAGGTGTGCAACGGATGTTGATCGAAGAGGAAGTCGAAGTAGACGGGGCCGATGTCGTGATCGTCGGCAGAAGTACGCTGGTAGGCAGGCCGTTGGCGTTGCTCCTTTCACAGCGAGGCCGCGGCGCGAATGCCACAGTGACGATGTGTCACACGGGAACTCAGGACGTGGCGTCGCACACGCTTCGCGCCGACATACTTGTTGCCGCAGCAGGAGTGCCCAACACGATTACGGCGGACATGGTGAAGGAAGGCGCGGTTGTAGTCGATGTCGGCGTTTCTCGGGTTGCGGATTCGTCGAGACGAAGCGGATTCAGATTGACCGGCGACGTCGACTATCCCGCGGTCAAAGAGAAGGCATCGGCAATAACCCCGGTACCCGGCGGAGTCGGCCCGATGACGGTCGCGATGCTGCTTGAAAACGTCGTGTTGGCGGCGAAACTCCAGAACGCGTGACATTGATCAGTTCAAGCGTTAGTTCTGCGTCGTACCGGCTGTTCGCTATACATGCCGTCCCCTTTCTCTCCGAAAGGGGACGCGTGCGAGCGCAGCGAGAACGCAGGGGTATGCGGATGTGGGAGGGCCAACATTGGTAGGGGCGGTTCGCGAACCGCCCCTGCTCTTCAGCCGTGATTCAGGACGCGGCGTAGGCCTTGTTGACCATTCGAATGCTGCTACTGCCCGGCGGACTACTCCAGTTCGCGCAGGGCTTTCGCCACGTCTACCCATCGCTCCCAGCCGCGGTCGGCGAAGCCTTGGGCTTCGGATGCGGTCATGGGCGTCAGCGTCGAATCTGAGACCGTCTCGCCGAAGGCCAGGAGCGCGCGGTCCCAGCG
>DAOUJE010000084.1:0-13190 GCA_034423055.1 Dehalococcoidia bacterium
AACCTTTTAAGACGTAGCAAGCACAATTGAATGAAGTACGGCAGCGGGCGGGGTAGCAGGGGTCGCCAACATACGACCCGCCGGCGATGTCCCGCCACAAGCCACTGAAAGACGTCTTCCGTTCCGATGAATGGAGACGGGCGAAACGCTGCCACAACCCGGTTACGAAGACCGTTGTAGCTGTAGGGCTCGGATGCGGAGAAGTACTGCTGGCTCCGACGAAACCATAGCAAGCCAGACGGTCGTCCCAAGCCGTAGGGCCGCGCCCCGACAAGGTTTCCCCCGTTCACGGGGGAAATGTCCGAAGGACAAAGGGGGCGCGAAGCAACCGCGCAGCCGCCGAACCAAAGTCAGTACCGCGCAGGCGGGAACCCGGAGGAGAAGCACGCGGGCAGGAGCAGGTTTCCACACTTGACCTCTCGCACGGGGACGCCCGTTCAAGGTCCGGGCGAACGGTCTATCTACCCGGCACACGTCTTTCCGGAGCGCTGGACGGAAGAGGCTACAGCACCAGCAAGAGGAACAATCGAGCGATGACGGGGGCTGATCTTTCAGAGACGCCTCCCGGAGGGCCGACGGTCTGGCGACGTCGGCGGTGCTGGAATATAAGCCAATTACAACCAACCTTTCGCACGCGACCCCAAGACGCGGCGATCCTTCGACAACCCCCCGTCGAACAAAAATCCCCCCAAAGGGAGAATCAAACGCGCCTACACCCGTCCCCTTTCGCGAAGCGAAGGGGGACGCGCAGCGAAGCGAACGCAGGGGCATGCCCGGGGCGGCAGGGCGCAGGGGTATGCCCACCACCAGCCTCACGTCATCCCCCCTGCCATTCCGAGCACCCCCTGTCATTCCGAGCGCAGCGAGGAATCTCCATCCTTCAAATCATTCCCCATCCTGGAACATCCTAGTTCAGACAACGCGTTTAACATGGAGTCGCTAAACAGCAACATTTCGTAGAACCGAAAGAACGGAGCCCCAACCTTGTCCGCTGACGCACGAATCGAAGAACTCGGCATCGACCTGACACAACCCTCAAACCCCATCGCAAACTATGTGCCCGCCGTCCGAGTAGGAAACCTCCTCTTCCTATCCGGCAACGGTCCACGCCGCGGAAGCTCCCCCGAAATGGTCACCGGGAAACTCGGCAAAGACCTCTCCGTCGAAGAAGGTTACGAAGCCGCAAGACTCGTCGGTATCCAGCTCCTAGCCTCCATCAAACGGGAACTCGGAACCCTCGACTCCGTCGAACGATGCGTCAAAGCACTCGGAATGGTTAACGGAACGCCCGACTTCACGCAGCAACCCGCAGTCATCAACGGCTTCTCAGACCTCATGGTCGAAGTCTTCGGCGAGAACGGCAAACACGCCCGATCAGCCGTAGGAATGGGCAGCCTACCGAACGGCATCGCTGTCGAGATCGAATTGATAGTCCAAATCAAGGACGGTGCTTAAATGGGCGGCTTCAGAATTGAAAAAATCAACCACGTCGGGCTCCCGACCGATGATCGCGCCGCATCTATTGGCTTTTTTCGCGATTTGATCGGTCTGCAGGTCATCCCCCACGAGATCGAAGGGAACCCATTGGTTTGGACGCGTGCCGAAGATGGCGGCATGTTGCACCTCATCGAGCCCAGAGATGGCGTCCCTGCCGGTTGGCACGTCGCGTTGCAGGTTGACGATATCGATGCCGCACTCGAAGCTGTCAAAGACGCCGGTATTGAGATCACACAGGGTCCCGGCGACCGAGCCAACGGCCAACGCTACTTCTTCATCGACGACCCAGACGGCAACCGCATCGAACTCGCAACCGCCGGCTACACCATCGACTCCCAGCGAACCGTCGACGAACTAGGCTTCACCTACGACAAAGACGGCAACAAACTCTAACCATCCCTCCCCTTTTTGCGTAGCAAAAGGGGGACGCGACGAGCGAAGCGAGACGCAGGGGGTTCATACACCCGCAGTCACTCCCGTCATTCCCGCGAAGGCGGGTGCTTCAGCGGACGGAACGTCCATCCAGATGGGCGGCGGCACTAACCCGAATCCCTATCAACGCTTCCCCGCAGCCTTCTCAACATTGTTGAAGAAGACTCCCATCAGCTGCTTCGACACGCCCGGCAACATTCGCTGTCCTACTCTAGCGATCATGCCACCAGTTTGAATCTCACCATCGGCTTTGATCAATGTCGACTCCGTATCGACCTCCTCAAGCTCAACTCTACCCGTCCCCTTCATCCACCCATGACGTGAATTGCCATCCACTTTAAGCGTGTAGGAATTCGGTTCGTCACGCCCCTCGATCTTCACCTTCCCCGCAAAACTGGTCTTGATCGGACCGATACCCACGTCCATATTCGCGGTGTACTCATCGGGCCCGACCTCCTTCAATCCCTTGGCGCCGGGGATCATCGAACCCAGCGCTCCCACATCGTTAAGCGTTTCCCAAACTTTCTGTTTCGGAGCGTTTACAGTGAATTTCCCGCTGATTTTCACGTCTAAATCCCTCAAAAATGGTGTGTCTGCTTCGTCGCACACAACATTTTCGGATAAACTTGCGTCAGTTTCAACTGATCATCTTAACGTGAGGAGCGGGCTCATGAATCAAGAAGTGACGATCAACATCAACGGGACGGAGCACCGATTACAAGTGCCCCCCAGAACGTTGTTATCGCAACTGTTGAGGGACATCTTAGACCTTACCGGCACACACGTCGGTTGCGATACAAGCAGTTGCGGCGCTTGCACCGTCCTCGTAGACGGCAACGCCACGAAATCCTGCACCATGTTCGCAGTCCAAGCCGACGGCTCGTCAGTCACCACCGTCGAAGGCTTGGCATCGAACGGCGAACTCCATCCCATCCAAGAGGCCTTCCGTGAAAAGCATGGCCTGCAGTGCGGCTTCTGCACTCCAGGCATGATGATCACGGCTGTCCAGATTTTGGAGCGTAACCCTTCGCCGTCCGAAGCAGAGATCCGAAGCGGTCTGCGCGGTAACTTGTGCCGTTGCACCGGCTACCACAACATCGTCGCAGCCGTTCAACACGCAGCAACGATCTCGGGAGGTGAGTAGAAATGACAACTGAGACCCTCATTGGCCAGGAGGTCAAGCGCGTCGAAGATCAAGCGCTGATCACCGGTAGAGGCCAATACATCGACGATCTTCGCCTACCCGGACTACTGCACATCGCTATCGTCCGAAGCCCATACGGGCACGCAAAGATAAACAACATCGACGTCTCCGCCGCCGCCAATGCGCCCGGCGTAGTCGCCGTGTTTACAGGCGCCGACCTTGCTGAGCAGCTCGGCAGCCTACCTGCCGGCTGGCTGCTCGACGAAGAAACCACCGGGATGAAGGCACCGGAACACCCCCCACTCGCAATCGAGAAAGTCCGCTACGTCGGCGATGCCGTCGCAGCAGTTGTGGGAAGTTCACCCGAAGCCGCTTCCGATGCCGTAGCACTCGTCGAAGTCGACTACGAACCTTTGGACGCCGTCACTGACGCCGAACAGGCGACTGCCGACGGTGCTCCTGTCGTCCACGACGACGCTCCCGGCAACCTCGCTTTCGACTGGGCCGTTGGAGCTGGCGATTACGATGCAGCAGCGGCGGAAGCAGATGTCGTCGTCAGCGAGCGCATCGTCAACCAACGCTTGATACCTAATCCGATGGAAGCGCGCGGCATCATGGCCGACTACAACGGCGGTACCGAGCAACTAACCATCTGGACTTCAACGCAAATCCCGCACTTGGTGCGTCTGCTCTTCGCTCTCGTCACCGGTCACCCCGAACACAAAGTCAGAGTGGTCGCACCAGATGTCGGCGGGGGTTTCGGCTGCAAGCTCTACCTCTACGCTGAGGAAGTGATCTGTGGCATCATCGCCAAAAACCTCGAGCGTCCAGTCAAATGGATCGAGAGCCGAACCGAGAACTACGTCGCCACTACCCATGGTCGCGACCACATCGCTGATGCCGAGATCTGCGGCACCAAAGACGGCATCGTCACCGGCCTTAAGGTCCACGTATACGCCAACTTGGGCGGGTACCTCTCGACCTTCGCACCAGCGATCCCGACCATCCTCTTCGGACTGATGCTCGGAGGATGCTACAAGTTCGAAAACCTGTCATGCCAGGTCAAGGGCGTGTTCACCAACACGACGCCAGTTGACGCGTATCGCGGCGCCGGGCGTCCTGAAGCCACATACGTCGTTGAGCGCATGATGGAACGATACGCACACGAGATTGGACGCGACGTACTCGGCGTTCGCCGACGCAATTTCGTCCGACCGTTCAAGCGCGGACACGACATGCCTATCGGCGTCACCTACGACTCCGGCAACTACCAAGGCGCACTTGCCGCCGCGCTCGACAAGTTCGACTACCAAGCGTTCCGTCAAGAGCAACGCGCCGCAAGAAGCGAAGGCAAGCTGCTAGGCGTTGGATTCTCGACCTACATCGAGATCTGCGGAATGGCCCCGTCGGCCGTTGCTGGCGCACTCGGCGCTGGCGCTGGCCTCTGGGAATCGAGCACCGTGCGGGTCCACCCGACCGGCACCGTGACCGTATTCACCGGCACCTCGCCGCACGGACAGGGTCACGAAACCACCTTGGCGCAGATCACGTCGTCACGCCTCGGCGTTCCGATGGAGAACGTCGAAGTCGTGCACGGCGACACCGAACGCCACCAGTTCGGCACTGGCACGTTCGGTAGCCGTTCGCTCGCGGTCGGTGGTCAAGCGCTGATGATGAGCCTCGACAAAGTCATCGAAAAAGCCAAGGTCATCGCCGCCCACGAGATGGGCGTCGACGCCAAACAAGTCGTTTTCGAGAACGGCATGTTCTACGTCGAAGACATCCAAGAACGCGAGATACCTTGGGGCGATGTTGCTCTGGGCGCTTACTGGGCCAAAAACCTGCCACCCGGTTTAGAACCCGGACTCGAAGCGGTGAGTTTCTTCGACCCAGAGAACTTTACATGGCCGTTCGGCACTCACATCGCAGTTGTCGAAATCGACGAAGAAACTGGCGAAACCGAACTAGCCCGGTACGTCGCTATTGACGACGTGGGCAACGTCATCAATCCGATGATCGTCGACGGCATGGTCCACGGCGGAATCGCACAAGGCGTCGGTCAAGCATTGCAAGAGTGCGCTGTCTACTCGGACGACGGTCAGTTGCTGACCGGCAGCATGATGGACTACGCGGTGCCTACGGCAGAAGACTTCCCGAGTTTCGAAGTAGGCCGCACCGTCACACCTACGACCGTCAACGCGTTAGGAGCCAAAGGCGCGGGCGAAACCGGAACCATCGCCGCATCACCGGCGGTCGTCAACGCAGCCGTCGATGCGCTCAAACACTTGGGCGTGCGGCACTTGAACATGCCACTGAGTCCAGAGAGGATGTGGCGCACCATTCAGGACGCCAAAGAGGAACGTCGAGCACGCCGTTCGGCAGCAGCGAGAAGGGGTAACTGAACATGACAACTGGAGTAACAGATCCTTTCGCATACCACGCGCCCGAAACGGTGCGGGAAGCTTCGCAAGCGCTATCGAGATACCGCGGCGATGCCAAGCTGCTAGCCGGCGGGCACTCGCTCATTCCGATGATGAAGCTACGGATCGCTTCGCCACAGGCGATCGTTGACCTGCGAAACGTCGAAGACCTGAGAGGCATCAGTGAAACCGACGACGGTGGTCTGATGATCGGATCGATGACCAGCTATCACGAACTGATCACGTCCGACCTGGTCAACTCAAAAGCACAAGCAATCGCCGAAGCCGCGGCGCAAGTAGCCGACACGCAAGTCAGGAACTGGGGAACAATCGGAGGATCGTTGGCCCACGCCGACCCCGCAGGTGACTTGCCCGCAGTTGCAGTTGCGCTTGATTTCCAGATCCACGCAGCCTCCGCCCGATCAGACCGGACGATCTCCTGTGACCGATTCTTCCGCGGCTATCTCGAGACCGCGCTTCGAGCTAACGAAGTGCTGACCGGGGTATCTTGCGCCGCGTCAGGCGAAGGTAGCGGTTCGGCGTACGTGAAATTGGCCAACAAGGCGTCTCACTACGCCATCGTTGGTGTCGCTGCTGCGATTTCGATCGATGCTGGTGGTGTATGCACCGCGGCACGGATCGGCATCACAGGTGCCGGACCGCACGCCGTGAGATCGCGACGGGCCGAACGAATCTTGGTCGGCAAAGAGCTCGCGTCCAACGTGATCGCCCGTGCCGCTCAACGCGGCGGAGCCGAACTCGCCGGACTGTTCAACGATGATGTCCACGCCTCGGCAGAGTACCGCGAGGCCATGACCAAGGTCTATACAGGACGCGCCATCGCACTCGCAGCAGAGCGCGCCGCTGGCTGAAAACGACTAGCCCATGGATTCAAAGCAAAGAACCGGCCGATATGTGGCCGGTCTGATACTGATCGCATTGGGAGGGGTGTTCCTCCTCGATAGCTTCGATGTAATCGACATCGGAGAGATCGTCGGGTGGATAATATCGATCGCGTTTATCGCATTCGGTCTCGGAATCTTGATAACCCGCAAGTCTCGGCAGGTGTTCTTCCCGATCATTCTGATCTTGATCGGCGTGTTCTTGCTTCTCGGCAATCTTGACGTCGATGCCTACCAGTATTGGCCCGTGATTCTGATAGTTATCGGCGGCGCAATCATCTTCGGTGGAATGCGCCGCCGATCAAACAGCCGCAAACCCGAAATCGGTGGAAGCACCAGCACGACGACGAGCGATGGTGAAGTCAACATCTCCTGCACGTTAGGCGAAACGAATGAACGCGTGGACACGGGTGATTTCCGAGGCGGGTCCGTCAATGTGACGATGGGCAACGTCAAACTTGATCTTAGGGACGCCGAAGTTGTCAATCGCCCTGCCAACTTAGAGGTCTCTCTAACCATGGGCGGTTTGCACCTCCGCGTCCCCTCAGACTGGGGTGTAGCGATCGATAACTCGGTCACCTTGGGAGAAGTTGACGACAAAAGGTCGCGCTCCGGTCCGGCGTCTGAAACGCCGCATTTGAAGATCACCGGAAACATCACCATGGGCAGCATAGAGATCGACGACTAAACGTCGACAACGTTTGCCACGCATATCTGTCGTTCCCAACAGATAAGGTTCGTAGATATGCCATCCATCTCTGAAGAAGCACGCTCCCAGATCATCGACCTCGTCCGTGAGTTCGTGCGCAAGGACGTCGAGCCCGTAGCATCTCGCTACGACCACGAAGACATCTACCCTGCTGAACTCGTTGACACCATGCGTGAGATGGGCCTATTCGGGATTACGATCCCCGAAAAGTACGGCGGTCTTGGGCTCGATCACGTAACACTCGCCATCGTCTTTGAAGAACTCAGCAAAGGATGGATGAGCGTCTGCGGACCCATCGGCACTCATCTGTTGATGTCATCCATCATCGTAGAGCACGGCACCGAAGACCAGAAGCAACGCATATTGCCCGGCATGGCGTCCGGCGAGATCCGAGGCGGACTAGGCTTGACCGAACCCGAAGCTGGCAGCGACGTCCAAGGTATTCGAACTACCGCGACCAGAGACGGCGAGGAGTATGTTCTTAACGGTCGCAAGATGTTCATCACCAACGCCGAGAACGGCAACGCCTATGCCGTCCTAGCGAAGACGGACCCGGACGCTGATCCCCCATATCAAGGTATGAGCTGCTTCATCGTGCGAAAACCGAATCCCGGGCTCTCCGTCGGTCAGCACATCGACAAGTTGGGTTACCGAGGTGTCGACACTGGCGAGTTGCTTTTCGACGATTGCCGTGTTGGCGAAGAAGACTTGATCGGCGGACAAGAGGGACGAGGCTTCCATCAAGTCATGAGCGGATTAGAATCGGGTCGCATCAACGTCGCCGCGCGCGCCGTAGGCGTAGCAACCGCCGCGTTCGAAGCGGCGATTTCCTACGCGCAACGTCGCAAGGCTTTCGGAGTCCCTATAGCGCAGCATCAGGCTATCCAACTGAAACTCGCCGAGATGGGAACCAAGATTGAAGCGGCGCGTTTATTGACGATGCAAGCGGCGGAAAAGAAAGATGCAGGTGAACGGGTCGATCTTGCCGCCGGTATGGCAAAACTGTTCGCGAGCGAGATCTGCGGCGAAGTGGCGATGGAGGCCATGCGCATACACGGCGGCGCAGGATACACCACAGACTTCCCCGTCGAACGCTACTACCGCGACGCCCCGCTAATGATCATCGGCGAAGGCACCAACGAGATGCAGAAACTCGTGATCGCCCGCAGGCTTCTCGAACAGTATCGGGAGTGAACTTTCAACGCTTGGGACGCTTTGCCACTTTTGCGCGACGTAACGTTTGAGTAACGTTAAAATCGCGCTATCTCGGCTTTTTTCGACTAGGGTCTAAATGTAGATGGCACATATTACTGATCACAAGAGCGTCGGATCGATATCTGAATTCTTCAGGTTTGGGGCGACGCGCAAACTGGACAAAAACACCCGTTCTCGCTTGGGCCAATACATGACTCCCGCGCCTATTGGCAGGTTCATGGCTTCCATGTTCGAAGAACTAGGAGGAAGTCTGCGGGTTCTTGATCCAGGTGCGGGAGTAGGTTCCCTTACAGCAGCCGTTGTTGACCAAATCCTTGATCTCGACGAGCGTCCCGAAAGCGTATCGCTGTTTGCCTATGAGATTGACCACAATTTGATCGAGTACCTTAGAGCGACCATGCAAGAAGCAGTCGCAGCCTGCGCTCAAGCCGGGATCCGCGCTTCTAATGAAACCTGTCGAGACGACTTCATCCAGATTTTCTCCGAGCACCTGCGTCCGAACCTGTTTTCTGATATCGACGACAGGGAAGCAACATTCTCTCATGTCATCATGAATCCACCGTACGGGAAAATCCGATCAGGTTCGGTGATAGACAACGCGTTGCGGCAAGCGCAAATCGAAGTACCGAACCTATACGCCGCCTTCATATTGATCGCGGCCATTTTGCTTCAAGAGCACGGCGAAATGGTAGCAATCGTGCCGCGGTCGTTCTGCAACGGACCATATTTCAGCGCGTTTAGAAAGCGTTTCTTCGAAATGATGGTAATCAAGAGGATTCACGTATTCAATCAACGAGATTCGGCCTTCGGTGATGACGATGTGTTGCAGGAAAACGTGATCGTTCACGCTGCGAAGGCTTCGACGGGAACAACGGTGGAGATGACGAGCAGCGACAATGGGCGTTTCTTTTACGACCCAAAATCCGGAAGTTGGGTCACGGAAGACATGACACAACTTACTGTTGATCATTCCGAGGTTGTTGAGCCCGATGACCCAGACCTTATGGTTCGCATCCACGCAAGCGGTTTCGATCGCATCGTGATTGAACAGCTAGAGCGTTTTCCTGCATCGATTGAGGACATCGGTGTTGAAGTTTCCACGGGGCCAGTAGTTGACTTCCGGCTTAGATCGGAACTCCGATCCGAACCGAATCTAGGTTCGGCTCCGCTGCTGTACCCAGCCCATTTCAGCAACGGCGATCTCGAATGGCCGAAAAACTCGAAGAAACCCAACGCGATCAATATCAATGAAAACAGCCGACGCTGGTTGTGGCAAAATCGTGGATGCTTCGTAGTAACCAAGCGATTTACTTCAAAAGAAGAACTCAGAAGAGTCGTGGCGTTCGTCTACGATTCTGAACTGCCCGGTGATTTGGTAGGCTTCGAAAACCACCTGAACATCTATCATTCCCGCCAGCGCGGCCTCAGTAAACCACTCGCTGCTGGCCTTAGCTGTTACCTGAACAGCGGCTTAGTCGACGGATACTTCCGTGTCTTTAGTGGACACACTCAAGTCAACGCGACCGATCTACGAGCGATACCGTACCCTACACGCGAGACGCTCGAGAGTATCGGTCGAAAGTCTAGTGATTCGAAACTTACTCAGGGCGAAATCGACCAAATCATCGGAGAAGTCATTCCTGGCATGCAAGATCAACCGAATCCAGTCGCAGCGCAAGAAAAGATCGAACAAGCTGTCGAGATACTGAAGGTTCTTGGCCTGCCTCGGGAAGTCACAAACTCCAGATCAGCACTTACGTTACTTGCTCTAGTTGATTTGAAACCAGTTGGAGCTTGGCACGACTTGAGGCGTCCTTTGATGGGCATCACTCCAATCATGGATTTTTGCCGCGAATTCTACGAACGCGACTACGCACCCAACACTAGGGAAACATTCCGCAGAAACACGATGCATCAATTCGTCGAAGCCGGGATCGCTTTATACAACCCCGATGATCCCGATCGTGCGGTGAACAGCCCCCTCGCTTGCTATCAAATCAGTGAAGACGTTGCTGAACTGCTTAGCACTTTTGGTACTGACTCGTGGGAGGCAAGAGTCGAAGATTACAAACAGCACCACGATTCCTTAACCGAAATTTGGCTGCAAGAACGGCGAACGCGCATGGTACCGGTTCAATTGGACCCAGGAACAACGATCAACCTAACACCAGGCGACCATAGTGAATTAATCAACAGTGTCATCGCTGAATTCGCTCCACGCTTCGTCCCGGGTGCAGAGGTCGTATACGTCGGTGATACGGGTGATAAAACTGCTTATTTGATGTCGGACATTCTAGAGGAACTAGGTGTAGCGGTGAATCTACGTGGGAAAATGCCGGACACAATCTTGTACTACCGGGAGCGGAATTGGCTGATGCTGATCGAGGCTGTGACCAGTCACGGCCCCGTAAACCCGAAACGCTACACAGAACTTGCAGAGATTTTTGACGTATCTTCGGCTGGTGTCGTGTACGTAACAGCATTCCCTAGCCGTTCGGTGATGGCACGTTTTTTGGACGACATCTCGTGGGAAACCGAGGTCTGGTGCGCCGATGCTCCATCGCACCTGATTCACTTTGATGGAGACTCTTTCCTCGGCCCCTTCCGGGATTAAAACCCCGCCCTGCCCTTCAAATGCTCGACCTCCTCAAACGTTACTTCGGCTACGACCATTTTCGCCCGCTCCAAGAGGAGATCATCTCCAATGTTTTGGATGGCAATGACTCGTTAGTCATCATGCCGACGGGCGGTGGCAAATCCCTTTGCTACCAACTCCCTGCTTTGCGCTTGGACGGCATCACCCTCGTCGTCTCACCTCTCATCGCCCTGATGAAGGACCAAGTCGATGGGTTGAAGGCCAACGGCATCAAGGCAGAATTCATCAATAGCACGCTCCCGTATGGTGACATGGTGCGAATTCGCGGCGAAGCGTTGCGGGGCGAAATCAAGATTCTCTATGTCTCACCCGAACGATTGGCGCTCGATGGATTCCGGTCGTTCCTCAACAACTTGAAAGTCAGCCTGGTAGCAGTCGACGAAGCGCACTGCATTTCCGAGTGGGGGCACGACTTCCGTCCCGACTATCGCGGGCTTGGAGCGCTGCGTCGAAGCATGCCAGACGTTCCATTCATCGCATTGACCGCCACTGCGACGTATCGCGTTCGAGACGACATCGTAACGCAGCTCGGTTTGAAAGACCCGAAGCGATTTGTTGCGAGCTTTAATCGTGCCAACCTCAGTTACGAAGTTCGACCCAAGCGCGACTCCTTTGGACAACTTGCCGAGTTGCTGGAAAGTCGCAAAAACCAATCGGCTATCATCTACTGCTTCTCACGAAAAGAAACTGAAGAGCTCTCGGTCGATCTGCAAGGTCTAGGCTTGAAGGCTCGTCCCTATCATGCAGGCATGGATGGTGACGCACGTCGCAGAACGCAAGAGGACTTCATCGCTGGCGAGTTTCCGATCGTCGTTGCCACAATCGCCTTCGGCATGGGCATCGACAAACCTGACGTCAGATTGGTCGTCCACAACTCCATTCCGAAGTCGTTAGAGGGCTACTACCAGGAAACAGGCCGCGCCGGCCGAGATGGATTGTCTAGCGATTGCGTGCTGTTCTATTCCTACAGCGACAAATCAAAGCAGGAATTCTTCATCAACCGCATCGAGGACGATATTGAACGTCAAAACGCCAGCGACAAGTTAGAGCAAGTCATCGATTACTGCCAATTGCAAACCTGCCGAAGGCGATACCTGCTCGAATATTTCGGAGATGAGACAGTTTCCAATGGTGCGTCGCCAAACGATTGCCAAGGCTGCGATGTCTGCCTTTCACCCCGTGAAGAGTTCGATGCCACAATCATCGCGCAGAAGATATTGTCGGCAATCATCAAGACCGGCCAGAGATTCGGCATTACCCATGTGAGCGCCGTCTTACGCGGCGGAAGATCGAAACGGATCCGGGAACTCGAGCATGACACTCTCAGCGTTTGGGGGATCGTGAAAGGTCACACCGGCGATGAACTCAAAGAGATCACGAATCTCCTGATGATGGAAGGATTGATTTACCGCAACAGCCAAGAGTATCCCACGCTGGGCGTGACGGACAAGGGTTGGAAGTTCCTAAAGGAACGCAAGCGCCTCACGCTTTCTAGGCCTCAACGCGTCGAACAACCACGACGTGGGCGAGTTGAACGCACCGAGACATTTAACGACGAATTGTTTGAGCGTCTGCGACGGCTCCGACTCAGCATTGCGCGCGAGCTTGAAGTTCCGGCGTTCGTAATCTTCAACGATGCCGCTCTTAACGACATGGCACGACGAGTGCCGCGAACCCGTGAAGAATTCGGGCGTATATCAGGCGTCGGAACTGTGAAACTGCAACAGTTTGGCGACCGATTCTTGGCTGAGATACAGCAATACCTACAAGAAAGCCCCGAAACGAATACCGTTGAAACATCATCCTATCCTTATCGGCCCCGAGCCAGCGAAAGACGCGCTGTCAATCGCAAAGGTTCAACTTACTCACAGACGCGAGACCTGCTGAATCAAGGCATGTCGGCAAGCCAAGCGGCCCATCGCCGCGGACTGGCGGTCGGAACCATAGTCAGCCATGTCGAGATGATGGTCGCGAGCGGGATCGAAGTCGATTTGAAGCCATCCTTGCCAAGGACTGATCGTATGGTTGTGATTGAGGCTGCACTCGATCAAGCTGGTGGCCCGGAAGCAAAACTGTCAACCGTTTACGAGAATATCGGAGACGACATCACATACGAAGACATACGCATCGTCAGAGCGCACCTAGCACAGTCAAAGCCCTGAACATATCGCAAACAGGAGGTTCAAATGTGTCGCAGCATCAAAGTGTTACGAGA
>DAOUJE010000085.1:0-5256 GCA_034423055.1 Dehalococcoidia bacterium
CGACGGTGTTGCGCCGATTGCCTTCATACGAACGTTGGGCGATCGACATCCTGACGCATGGCGAGTTTGACGACTACTGGAAGCAACGGGGTTACGCGATCGACGAGTACTACGATGAGCACGCCGACGTGCCGTCGCTTTATCTGGGAGGTTGGTACGACTCGTACGCGCGGAATACGCCGCAGAGCTACATGAAACTGAGCGCGATCAAGAAATCGCAACAGGTTCTGCTGATGGGGCCGTGGATCCACGGCGCGTTCGAGGTGACCAATTCGGGGGATGTCGACTTCGGAACTGAAGCACACATCAATGTGAACGACCTTAGATTGGCGTGGTTCGACCACTACATGAAGGGGATGCATACAGAGTTTGCCGACTGGTCGCCGGTGCGTATCTTCACGATGGGCACGGGTAGCCAGCGCATGAATAAGCACGACCATGATCGCTTTCTGGACCATGGCGGTTATTGGCGTTCGGAACCGGATTGGCCACTGCCAGGCACGATTGAAACGCCGTTCTACCTGCGTGCTAGCGGCGGGTTGTCGGGGGACGCACCTAGCGAAGGCGAGACGCCGTCGATGGGTTACACGTTCGATCCTAAAGATCCCGTGCCGACGATGGGCGGAGGGATATCGGCGGCCGAATCCATCATCCGGGCAGGAGCATTCGACCAGCGGGGACGCCCCGATTTCTTCGGATGCGTCGATACTCAACCGTTGAACTTGCGTCACGACATCCTCACGTTCGAGACTCCAGAACTTGAAGAGGACACAGAGGTCACAGGTCACATCGTGATGAACCTTTGGGCGGCATCTTCGGCAGTCGATACCGATTTCACCGCGAAGCTGATCGATATGTATCCGCCGTCGGATGATTATCCTGACGGCTTCGCAATGAACATCACCGACTCGATCATTCGAGCCCGGTACCGGAACAGTTGGACGGAACCTGAGATGATGGAACCGGGGACGCCGTACGAATTCAGTTTCCACCTGTATCCGACTTCGAACGTGTTCAGGAAGGGGCACAGAATTCGCTTGGACATCAGCAGCAGCAACTGGCCGAGGTTCGACGTCAATCCGAACACTGGTGGACCTTTGGGCCTCGAGCAGCGATACGAAATCGCTCACCAAACCATCTACCACTGTCCCGAACACCCGTCTCATATAGTTCTGCCGCTGCAAGAGGGAGGGTAAGAGATGATTGCAGACCTTACTGGCAAAAACGCGTTGGTAACTGGCGGCGGGCAGGGCATCGGGCGGGGAATCGCGCTCAAGCTGGCCGAACAAGGAGCGGATGTCGCAATCGCTGATATCAACGACGATGGAGCCGTCGCGGTGTCGGATGAGATCAAGTCAATGGGGAGGAACAGCTTCACTGTCCACATCGACGTGACGGACAACGAATCGGTGAAGTTGGCCATCGAGCGGGTAATCGTCGGTTTCGGCCATTTGGACATACTGATCAACAACGCCGGAATCGGACGAGTCGAGGGGAAGGCCGGGGGTGGCCTCGACGAGGACTGGGAGGAGAACTGGAACACCGTGATGGACATCAACGTGCAGGGCGTGATGCGGTGCACAAAGGCGGTAGTCGGTCACTTCATGGAGCGGAAGTACGGGAAGATCATCAATACGGCTTCTGGAGCTGGCCGCGGACCAATATGGTGGGGACCACCGTCGGGTGCGCCTGGGTATGCCAACGCTTACGGGCCTTCCAAAGCGGCGGTCATCAACTACACCCAGTACTGCGCGTCGACACTGGGTCCGCACAATATCAACGTCAATGCGATCTGCCCGGGCAGGGTTTGGACCGCATTCCACGACGTCGCGATCTCGGAACGCATGAGGAGCGATCCATCGCTGGCAGGTGTCGACCCTGTCGATGTGTTCAACGAAGATGTTTCGAACCTAATCCCGCTTGCAAGGTCGCAGACGCCCGAAGAGATTGGGGTACTTGTAGCATTTCTCGTGTCGGACGACGCGAGTTCGATAACAGGGCAGTCGATACACATCGATGGTGGTCAGAGGATGGCATGAAATTGGCCGCATCCGAGAGCCCGGCATGGCATGGTTTCCCCCGTTCTACGGGGAAATGTCCGAAGGACAAAGGGGGCGCGAGATGACTGCGCCACACACCTCCCTTGTGGATTCCGGCTTTCGCCGGAATGACGATGGTTTTGCAACAGTCTCGAATCTAGGAGTAGATCATGAAGATTACGGACGTAACGCTGACGATGTTCAAATGGGAAGGGCTTCCGGCGGCTCTACCCAAGAAACACTCAGTACAACCAGGTAGCTCGAGCCAAATCGGGTTGCTGACGATCAGCACAGACCAAGGTGTGGACGGACACGCGTTCTTGGGGACGTCTAATCGCAGCGCGGAGCTCGATGCCCTGTCTCTCATGACGTATCTGAAACCAGTGGTGATGGGGCAAGATCCATTGGCGCGTGAACGTCTGCACGAGACTATGATCTTCCTCCAGAACAACACCACGATGCGGGCCATCGGCGCGGTCGACGTTGCGCTGTGGGACATCGGCGGCAAAATCGCAGGACTACCGCTCTACCAGATGCTCGGATCGTATCGCGAGAGCATCCCTGCGTACGTCAGTTCACCTCGGCTCGCAACCGCCGAGGACTACGCAGCGGAAGCTGCCGAGATGAAGTCCCTAGGATGGGCGGCGTACAAAATCCATCCTCCGGCAGAAGACATTCACGAAGACATCGAGGTCTGCAAAGCAGTGCGCGCCGCGGTGGGCGATGATTACCAGCTAATGCTCGACTCGATCTGGGCGTACGACTATCCGGGTGCGCTCAGGGTGGGTCAAGCGATTCAGGAGCTTGGCTACCACTGGTACGAGGACCCTTTGGCGGGCGATGACATCTTCAACTACGTGAAGTTGAAGCAGCAGCTCCACATTCCGATCATGGCTACAGAACACTCGCCGGGCGGATTCACGGCCTATTCTCCGTGGCTGGTACATCAGGCCACCGATTACCTGCGCGGCGACGTCGCCGTCAAGGGCGGTATAACCGCAGTGATGAAGACGGCACATCTTGCCGAGGCTTTTCACGTGAATTACGAGATTCACCACGGCGGTAACTCGCTGAACAACGTTGCAAATCTCCACTGCGCAATGGCGATCAAGAACACGGAGATGTTCGAAGTGTTGTTGCCTCACAACTTGCAGAAATACGGGCTGGTCGAGGACATTGAACCCGACGAAAACGGCAACGTGCATGCGATCAAAGAGCCGGGTTTGGGCGCGCAGATTGATTTTGATCTGATCGAATCCAACAAAGTGGCTGTTTTGGAGTGATTCGCGGTTAGGAACTTCAAGACGTTTCGTGTACCGAGTCCCGCTCGTGTGCTTGTTCGCCGGACATCGAACGATGGGCGAACAGAAGACAAGCCTGAATGTCTTCAGCCTCAAGAAACTCATATTCTTCGAGGATCGTTTCCGCACTTTCGGCCGATGCCAGCATCCCCAAGACGTGCTCCACCGCCATTCGCATGTCCCGGATGATGGGCTTGCCACCAAATACGTCGGGACACACTGTTATACGCGCCAATAGTTCTTCATCGCTTGTCACGAATTTCCCCTGATCAATGCGCGAAACTCTGTTTCGTGTTCTTGCCGCGACACCGATGACGCGCTGATTACGACGAAGGAAACGGGTAGGATTGACGATGGTCGGAGGTCACCCTAGCAAGGCGTAATTGAGGTTCGCATCACTAGTTTAGAACCATGCGAACGCTCCCTCCGACCATTTGAGATACGCCGAGGGCGGGTCTCACCCCCTAGGATATATCAGTCGAGCGCGGGACTGTCGATGACAGTAACTAACGTTTTCTCTAGGGAACCGTCGCTCTCGTTCAGATAAGCGTTGATCACAATGTTCGGTTGCTCAATGAAAAGCGGAGCAAATTGCAGGTGGAACACGTAGTCGACACACAAGTTTTGGTCGTTGGTGCGGGCAACGCCGCGATGGCGGCCGCAGTAGCCGCGCGCGAGCAGGGCGCCAATGTTTTGGTGCTGGAAAAGGCGCCCAAGTCTCAGCGCGGTGGCAACAGCGCGCTGACCGTTCACATGCGATTCCCATACAGAGGGATCGAGGACCTACTGCCCCTGCTCTCAGATGTCGGCGACGAAGAGTTACAGTCTCTGGCCGACCGAGTCGGCGATTATACGGAGTCGGACTATTACGACGACATTGTCGCGGTCACCGGTGGACAGAGCGACCCCACATTGGCGCGAATGCTGGTCTCAGAGGCCTACGAAACTGTCCTCTGGATGCGGTCGTACGGGCACGCGTGGACACCCTCTCACGAAAGCCCGACTTCGGCGAATGTCGTCTCGTTTGATGGTGGCGGATTCGCCATGCAGGAGCGATGGTTCCGCGCCGCGGAGCGGTTGGGCATACAGATGCATTATGAGACCGAGGCTGTAGAACTGTTGCAGGATCGCGCAGGAATGGTGATCGGTGTGATTGCTCGCACCGGTGATCGGGATGTTCGTTACAACTCGCGATCTGTGATTCTGGCTTGCGGAAGCTTTGAGTCGAGCCCTGAAATGCGTGCCCAGTATCTCGGCGTCGGATGGGACAAGGTGAAGCTCCGCGGCGTGCCGTTCAACACCGGCGACGGCCTCAACATGGCGCTGGAGTTGGGTGCTCAGCCATACGGAAGTTGGTCCACATGTCACGCGTCACCGCAGGACTCGAATCGGCCCGCGTATGACCTTCCCGGCCCCGGCGTCAGCGGCGTGTACTGGAGCCGGTACTCTTATCCATTCGGGATCACAGTGAACGTCGATGGGTGCCGATTCGTCGATGAGGGTGAGACGTGGCGCGGACTAACCTATGCCAAGACTGGACGTGCCATTCTGTCCCAGCCCGGAGGAATCGCATTTCAAGTCTTCGATGCCGAACAGAGACACAGGGGGTTGATCCGCGGATACGAAGATGCAACGGTTTGCAAGGCAAACAGCTTGGAGGAACTTGCAAATGAGCTTGATATTCGCGATGTCGGCGCGTTCCTCGAAACGGTCAGACAATTCAATGACTCCGTTCAAGAAGGCAAATTCGATCCGTTTCGTCTCGACGGTAAAACGACATCAGGGATAACTCCGCCTAAAAGCAATTGGGCACTTCCCATTGCCAGTCCGCCATTTGAGGCTTATCCGACGATCTGCGGTATGACGTTTACGTACGGAGGTCTAAAGATCACATCTTCGGCTGAAGTCATGCACGA
>DAOUJE010000086.1:0-46132 GCA_034423055.1 Dehalococcoidia bacterium
GTAGTACTCGTCGATCGCGTAACCCCGTTGCTTCCAGTAGTCGTCAAACTCGCCATGCGTCAGGATGTCGATCGCCCAACGTTCGTATGAAGGCAATCGGCGCAACACCGTCGCCCCTTCTTTTAGCGGTAAGCGGCGGACGATGTCCGGCATGTCGTCCATGAAAGCCTTCCTGATCTCCGCCTGCAAACCTCCGTCCGCTATCGCTTCCTTGCTCGTCATCGCCATCCTGAAGGCATAGACCATGAAGCGTTGCTCGAGCGCGCCGTTTTGGCGCATCGAGCCGTGGTAGTAGTTTGACGCCCCGACCGCCACGATCATTGTCGATAGATGCGACGGGTTCATCGTGGCCAATGCCGACTGGTCGCTGCCAGCGTATGAACCGCCCATAGTACCGACCTGCCCATCGCTCCACGGCTGCACTCCTAGCCACTGGACCGTGTCGTAGCCGTCCGGCGCTTCTTTCGCAAACGCGTACCACTCCCCTTCCGACGCGAACCGACCGCGAACGTCTTGAATGACTCCGACGTACCCGCGCCGCGCGTAGTACTTCATGTTCGTCACTTGGCGGGGCGCGGTTTTGTCGTACGGCGTTCGCTCGAGAATGACCGGAAACTCTCCCTCAGCGATGTTCGCACCCGCCGCCGGCAAGCAAATGTCTGCTGCAAGTTTCACTCCATCGCGCATCGGGATCATCACGTTTTTGCGGATCGCTACGTCGTACGCGATCGGCGATCCTTCGTATCGGGTCATTGTCGAATGTCTCCTACTTGAAATCAGCTCGCGAAGTCAGACCGATGCATACTCACTTCTCCGCCGTTGGATACGCTATAACACGTTCAAGATTTTCGCCGAAACTCTCCATGCCCGACTTATTCCATATCGTCGTCACTTCCTTGGTGCTGATGGGTGCCGCATTCGTGATCGGAGCGATTGGATTCGGATTCGGTCTCACTACATCGCCGTTGCTGCTGTTGATCCTCGAACCGCAGACCGTGGTGGTCGTCATCAACACCGCGGCCATCATTGCGTTCTCCCTCGTTCTCTTCGAGACGCGCGAACACCTGCGGAACCGCGAGCTTGGTCGCATGGGCATCGCCGCGGTGCTCGGCACGCCGATCGGTGTATTCGCTCTCAGCACACTAGACGCATCGGTTCTCCGCATCTTGATAGGCGTACTTGTGTTGGTCCTGACGGCACTGGTCGTCTTCAAATCCGAATGGAAAGTCCCATATCCTCGAATATCTGGTCCGATACTTGGCTTCATTTCCTCTGCTTCAACCACCGGCCTCGCCATCGGAGGTCCGATACTCGTACTGTTCTTCTTGGGCCGTCGCATGGATCGGAACACCGTACGAGCGTCGATGGCCTTCTTCTTCACCATCATGTACATCACTGCCGCCATCGGATACGCCATCCAAGGCCTCTACACAACAGAACGCCTCATCCTGATAGCAGCAGCAGCACCTCTCGTCGCTCTTGGCTACTGGATCGCGATCCGACTCACTGGACGAATGAACGAACGAGTATTCCGCCCCACCGTCGTAGCCGTAGTCGCGGTTTCGAGTTTGGTCGTCATCGTTCGGGAGATCATCGCTCTGTAAGGAGCGGCTCACACCTGATCCAACTTTTATCCTTGGCCCAATTACGACCCGGATCTCAGATTCGCGATTAGAGCTCAACGAACGACGTGGTTAATCCCCTAGATACGAAACAACCCCAGTTTCCTCTTGACCGCGGCGAGAGGATGGAATGGAGAGAGATGCCTCAACGCGTTCGACGCGAGGTTGATCGATGGTTGGGCAGCCCAGTGGTCAATGCGGTTACTCAACCGACCGGCTTCTCGCCTGGAGTCGCCGCACGTTTGATCACCAGTGACGGGCACCGCGTCTTTGCGAAAGCCGTTGGCGCCGAACCGAACCCGGTTTCGCCGACCATGCACCGACGAGAAATTGAAATATCTGCCGCACTGCTTGATACCGCTCTAGTACCGAGATTGCTTTGGTCCCACGACGAAGGCGATGGTGGCTGGGTTGTATTGCTATTCGAGGATGTGGATGGACGCCATCCAACTCAACCGTGGCAACTCGACGAACTTCACCGAGTGATTGCGGCGATGGAGGAGCTAGCTGCAACGTTGACTCCTTCGCCATTGTCTGCAGATTTGATCGGGACTGCAGGCGATGCGTTCTCTACGGCAATAAATAGCTGGCAGAAACTTCGGGATCAACACCCGGCGATGCTCGGTCGAGTAGATGAATGGTCATTGCGCAACTTAGACACGTTAGTGTCAGTGGAGAGAACTGTTGGTGATGTGCTTGAGGGCGATACGCTGTTGAATCTTGACATGCGCGGAGACAACGTCCTGCTTACACAGGATCAAATATGGTTTGTGGACTGGCCCCACGCTCGCGTAGGTCCCGATTGGCTGGATGTAGTTGCGTTTGCGCCTAGCGTGGCGATGCAAGGAGGGCCAGCTCCAGAGGAAGTGATATCCAGACACTTCGCATGTCGTGCCGCGGATAGTGAAGCCATCAGCGCGGCAGTGGTTGCAATAGCTGGCTATTTCACATACCAGGCTCTGCAACCTCCTCCTCCAGGTCTGCCTACGATCCGCGCGTTTCAAGATGCACAAGGCGTTGTCGCTCGAGAATGGGCCGCCCAACTTACAGGATTGTCCTGACCGCCAAATCATCAGACACGCCGCGCAAAGACTCTTCGCCAGCGACGTGTAGTCCGCATCGCCGCCGCTCTGCGACATGATCCGAAGCGATCAGTTTGATGAAAGCAAGTTCAATACGAAAACGGCATCCGCAACTCAACCGTCCTCTCCGCCCTGTCGTACCACCCTTGCGGCGCATAGTCGCTCATGTGCATGTAACACTTCACATTCGCCTCGCTTGCGCCGTCAGTGAAAGTGAACAGTCGGCTCATCGCGATGTTCTTGTGCCCGTGATATCGGGACAAAGCCGCAACGTTAACAAACGTGACGCCCCACTTCTGCTCGATGTGCGACCGACCGCCGTATGTGTCGTCTGGATTAGTGTGGGTGTGACCACCGATCCAGATGTCGATCGCACCCGGATTCTTCGCCAGATAAGACTCGAACGAACCAGCGTCGGGCACTCCACCCACGAAATATAGATACGAAGCGCCGATCGGCGCACCATCTTCAAACCTGCCGTGGTACCCGCCGTCCACTCCTTCCCACGGCCCTGACGCGACGGTGGTCTCTTTGAGCATGTGATGATGCGCCGTGACGATGATCTTGTCTCGATTCGCCTCGACATTCTCGACCCACCACTCGAAAGTCTCTTGCGTGACCGCGCCGGCGGGATAACCGCCGTATTCGCCGCGACCCACGGGCGGTCCACCATCGTTGCGGTCGCCCATCACGAGGAACAGGATGTTGCCAACCTGGAACGAGTACCGCTCCCAAGTGCCGGTGATCGGATATGGCCTCCGATCCGCGTATACCTTCGAAAACTCGCTATTCTCGCCGGTTGGGTCGACCCACTTCCGAAACCACCATTGGGTCTCCTCCTCTTCCCCGCTGGCGTCATGGTTCCCAACCAGATCGTAAAAATCTCCCCGCTTATGCTTCGTCGACACCCTGTACTGCCGAACGACTTCCAACCCTTCGTCGTCGTCGGGCGGCGTTTGAGTCCCTGAGTAGTCCCCGGCGTTGAGCATTATGTCCCAGTCGAACGGAGGCCCGCCTTCATCTCCGCCACGCTCTGACTGCATGATCGCTTCGGCCAAACTCCGACGATTTCCTCGTTCCAGGTCAGTTCCGACATGAGCATCACTCGCCGCCCACAACTTGAATGTCTTGGTGTTCAATCTAACCACCTCCCAATTGGTCAAAGGCCGGATGCCATCGCAACGCGCCGTTTGCTTTGGAGAGCGAGCCTTCCGTCAGTTCCATCACCATGAACGCGTCGCCAAAATCGGCACCGTCGATCCTCAAGCCCTGCTGAGACGCGGGCATAAAACCGAAACGCCCATAATATTTCGGGTTACCCAACACCGTCAAAACGTCTGCACCTGCCGCTCGGCACCGGTCGATCGTTGCGCGCACCACCTGTGACCCGTAGCCGAGTCGCTGCTTCTCCGGCTTTACGCTCACGGGCGCCATTGCCCAGACGACGACACGGTGGTCGTTGCCCACACATGACATCGGGCTTGCCCCGGCGTGAGCCACCAGTTCATCGTCCACCACGAGCACCATCGAAACCGCCAGCGCGCCGGCATCTCTGAGCCGATCTACGAGAATCGCCTCGTCGTCTTGGTCGAACGCCGATCGAACCAAATCACGGATACCCGCTATATGGCGATGCCGCTCCTCGTATACGAAAGTATCCAACCGTTTTTTACCTCCGAGTGCATCAACCATAGGTCTCCATCCGACAACCTTGTTCCTCAACCTTTGCCAATCCAATAACGGTACACGCGGTCGAAGCAAAGCGTTGAACCAAGAATCGGAGTGCGTTAGAATCAAGGTTTGGGTGTCATGCCCGACTCGTCTCCGTTCCCGAGTAGCTCAGCGGTAGAGCAGCTGACTGTTAATCAGCGGGTCACAGGTTCGAATCCTGTCTCGGGAGCCACCGTCCCAGACTTCAAACCAGGTCGCCGAACACGGCTATCCAAATGCATGGTGGATCTTTGCTGGTGAAAACGACGCGGTGGCGAACGTGCGCTGGAATCAACGCGTGGTCTCCGGCTATCAATCGCAGTTTATCGCCGTTCTCGTACTCCAATTCCGCCTCACCTTGGATCAACACCACCCACTCATCGCGATCCTGGTCGTACCACTTCCCAGCCGGCGTCGTTTGACCATTTGAGATGATGCGTTCGATCTTTACACCTTTGGCAGGAATGAGATCGTTGAATACCTCTTCATCTGGTAAAGGTTCTGGTAGGTCGAAGATGTTGGCAGTCATCGCGCAGATTCGGAAATGAAGTCTTTCAGAGCGGGCCTATATCAGTTTGCCGACACGAAAACCAACAAACACCGCGGCCAGTGCCGCGGCGTTGCTGATGAGCAGGTTGGTTACGAATATGGCCCAACTACCACTGCGGATGAACATGGCTTCGTCGAAGGCGAATGTCGAGAATGTGGTGAACGAACCCAAGAAGCCTGTTAATACCAGCAATCGCATGTTCTCGGAGATCCAATCACGATCCTCGGCATACGCCCAAATCAATCCGAACAGCAGCGAACCGAGCACATTCACGGTCAAGATCGCCAACGGAAAAGTCGACGGTGCGAACCGCTGATACGCGACCACAGTTCCGTAGCGCGCCAACGCTCCTGCGGCACCGCCGATAGCAACGCTTAGCAGCTTCTCCATGTGCTAAACCTTATTCCATAGGGAATCGTCCAAATCCAATCTATAGGCTAAGAACGCGGAGGCATACGAACCATGGCAGGCACGATGATCACTTTTCCAAGCAACGGTAGTGAGACGAAGGGCTATCTATCGTTACCGCCGTCAAGCTCAGGGCCGGGGCTGCTAGTTATACAAGAATGGTGGGGGCTCGTCCAGCACATCAAAAACATGGCTGACCGTTACGCAGCGCGCGGGTTCGTGACGCTTGCGCCCGATCTTTACGGAGGCGAAGCAGCAACTGAGCCAGAGCACGCGATGACGCTTATGCATGAGCTCGAGATACCACACGCCTCGAAAGTTCTAATCGGCGCCGCAGAATACTTGAGGGCTCACGAAGCGAACTCAAGCGGAAAAGTGGGTTGCCTCGGTTACTGCATGGGTGGCGGCATGACCCTGCTGCTTGCATCTAAAGGAGCCATCGAAGCCGGTGCGCCTTTCTACGGTGTCCTGCCGAGCGGACTACCTGACCCGGATTCGATTCAATGCCCGATCCAGGGGCACTTCGCCGAACATGACGACGCTACCGATGCCGTTCCCGGATTGCGAGATGGACTCACCGCAGCCAGTGTTGAAAACGAGTTCTTCATCTACGACGGCACCGAACATGCTTTCTGCAACGATGATCGTCCGGAAGTTTACGACGAAGCAGCGGCAACAACATCGATGGATCGAACGGTTGATTTCATGATAAAGCATTTGTCGTGACTATCGAACCCTCTGACGCCCAAGAACAGTTCAACAGACAAGCCGCAAGCTACGCGGTTAGCGTTCCGCATTCGCGCAGCGACAGTCTGCGGATACTTACCGATTGGGCATCCCTAGGCCGCTACGAATTGGGTCTCGATATCGCAACTGGGCCTGGGTTCACAGCGTTCGCAATCGCTGAGTTCTGCGATGTTGTCATCGCCTCTGACATCGCCGATGGGATGCTTGACCAAGCGCGGGCGATCGCTGCCGAACGGGGGTTGCGAAACGTTCGATTCGAAGCCATCGACGCACACGATATCCCGTACCCGGACGAATCGATAGATCTCGTAACCTGTCGAACCGCGCCGCATCACTTCCGCGACATCGGCAAGTTCTTATCGGAAGTGTGCAGAGTCCTCAAGCAAACGGGCGTTCTTCTGCTTTGTGACACCACGACTTCTGAGGATACCCAACTCGCTGAATGGCACCAGCGAGTCGAAGCGCTTCGCGATTCATCTCACGTCGCGGCACCGGCTCCGTCAGAATGGCGAACGCTGATTGCGGACGCAGGATTCGAGATCACTCATTCGACTCCAACGCAGGTAGACATGACGTTTTGGGACTGGGTGAAACGCTCGGGTAGCCCAGATGAAGTTGTGGAAGGACTGCACCTCGACTTCGGCAACGCCTCGGACGCGGTCAAAACCGAGTACGGGATATCAAGCATCGACATTGACGACTTTGAATTTCATTGGCCGGTTTTCACCTGTCGAGCCGTCAAATCCTAGCCTCAGCATCGCGCTAACTCGCAGCATTTTGCGCTGCGAGAATCGCCCTGGTTTCGATTGATGACGTGTTGGCGGATTTATACTAGGGATAGTCGACGATTCCGTTCGATCTTCCCAATCTGCGCTGTAATTTGCGTCGTAACTAGCGTTGGAAGGTTAAACCATCCAGCCCATATCAACTTCTGCGACATCAGTTTCTCTAGGAGCCCCCATGGAAACGCAACCCATTATTGAGGCGCACGGCGTCACGAAGGTCTACCGGACGCGCGACGTGGAAGTGCGAGCATTGGATGGTGTGGATATCAGCGTCGAAAAGGGTGAAATGGTCTCTGTAATGGGACCAAGTGGATCGGGAAAGACCACGTTGCTCAACTGTCTTTCAGGTCTCGATACCGTCGAGAGCGGTGAAGTCAAAGTAGCCGGCAACGTGATCGCCGAGATGTCGGACAACGACCTCAGCGAGTACCGCGCCAGCACGATGGGTTTCATCTTTCAGTCGTACAACCTCCTTCCAGTTCTTACTGCTCAAGAAAACGTTGAACTGCCACTCGTTCTGACTGGGGTCAAACAAGCTAAGGCATCCCAAAAGGCTATGGAGAAACTTGAGTTAGTCGGCCTTGCGGATCGGGCCGATCACACACCTTCGGAACTCTCGGGCGGTCAACAGCAGCGGGTCACCATTGCACGCGCGCTAGCGAACGATCCGGCACTCGTATGGGCAGATGAACCCACTGGCAACCTCGATTCATCAAACGAAGACGAGATCATGGAGTTGTTGAGACGCCTTAATTTGGAGCAGCAGCAGACTTTCGTGATCGTCACCCACTCCCAACACGTCGGCTCGCTCACGGACCGCACCATACGAATGTTTGATGGCAAGATAACCGATGACGGTCATCAAGACGCGATCCGACAATCTGACCTAGCGGCGGCACGGACAGGCGAGAGCGCCGGGTAGCAAGATATCCGATAGCCGGTCATTCAGGAAAATCAAGGTCCAATTATGGAAACGTTATTCGGGTTACAGATGCAGTACATCGCCGGTGGACTCACGGCGACACTTTTGGTCCTGATATTGGCGATAGCCATCATCGCGATTCGCAATCGATTCCTTATCAAGCTTTCGTTGCGCAATATACCGCGTCGTCGAACTCAGAGCATCTTAATCATCGTCGGTCTGATGCTCTCATCGACGATCGTTGCGGCATCTCTAGCGATTGGCGACACGATCACAGGGAGCATCCGAAACGTGGTCTTGGAAGGCATCGGCGACACGGATATCAGGATCAGCAAACCGGCTTTCGGGGTGTTGGACGATCCAAAGATCACGGCAGATGAGATCGAAGATATCGCCGTCAAGCTGTATTCCGATCCACGAGTTGACGGCATCATGCCGATCAGCACCGAAACTGCTCCGGTTCTCAATCAACGCACCCGACTTACAGAGGCTCGCGCTGTCGTCCGTGGATATAACGTAAACGGCGCGTTAGGGAACTTCAAGCCGCAAGCCCAAGGCGGACCGGATGCCGACAGCAGGCTATCGCCGTTCGAACTCAAGCCTTCGGTCGACGGCGATGAGATTGATTTCGGATCGCTGGCTGACGACGAAGTTCTGATCAACGAAAATTTGGGCAACAAGCTGGAGGCGCAGCCCGGCGACGTTTTGACTATTGTCACGCCGTCAGGTCGACAAGACTTCCGTCTTCGAGCCGTGATGCAAAAAGGTGGCATGGCAGCCAATGACATGCGTGTCCTGTTGCCGCTGTCGTCGCACGACCGGATCTACGAAAACGATCCGGGTACCGCGGAGCTAATTGAAATTTCGTTGGATCTCGACAATTATGACCTCGAAATTGAATCGGATGACATTGTTGAGGATCTGTCATTGGAATTCACCGACGCCGAACTGGCGGCTGAGCTTCATGCCGGCATGAAGCCGTTCAGAGACACCATCGTCTCCGAAATCCGCAGTTACATCGACGAGAAGAGCGGAACCAATGAACTCAGCTCTGGGCAAGAAGAGGACCTCAACGAGTTCATTTCTGAACTTGAGCGCGACGAGCCGACTGAGCGATTCCGTGTTCTACTCGCTCGCGATGCATTCGTAGGTCTCTTCTTCGGCATCCTCAGCGAAGCCGAATTAGGTGCAGTTGCCGAAGGATTGCCTCAACTGGCATTTGCCATCGGGCAACTTGAGAGATTGTCTGTCTCGGATTACAAGGTATTCCTGACCGGAATCGCCGAACAGGTAGGCAACCTGTTCTTCACGTTCTTCACGTTCTTCGGATCATTCTCAGTGATCGTCGGGCTGCTGCTTATATTCCTCATATTCGTTCTTCTCGCCTCTGAGCGGCAACAGGAGATGGGGATCGCACGCGCCGTTGGCACCAAGCGTGGACACCTCGTGCAGATGTTTACGTTTGAGGGTCTGGCTTACGCGATTGGGGCGGCTGCAGTCGGAACCGCGATTGGTATTGCGGTCAGCCGCATCCTAGTGGTGATTATGGCTAACGCGTTTGGTACGGCTGATGATGAGACCTTCTCGATCCAGTTCACGGTAACCAGTTACTCGGTGTTGACCGCGTTCTCCATCGGTTTGATACTCACATTGGCGACGGTCATCTTTTCCGCGTATCGCGTCAGCAAGCTGAACATCGTGGTAGCGATCAGAAACTTGCCAGAGGAATTTGTCGCCTCTACAACTAAACCCATCCTGCGGCGAATCTTGGAGTTCGTGTTCTGGATATTTGGCCCCGTATATGCGCTCGTTGGATTGATCCAAGCGGTGCGGCGTCATGAGGACGTTGGGGTAGCCATCCTCAAACTGGTGTCCACACTGCTGGTGATCGGTTGGGCGATCGGCCTGATCGCAGCGTTCTTCCGCATATTCGCACCCTACTTCAAACAAGGCTGGCCGTACGCGTTGATCGGTGTTGCTTTGACCGCTCTTGGCTTCCTGAACGAGAGCGCATGGCAGGCATACATCGGCGCAAGTGTCGCCGTGTACGGGTTCACCATGCTTGCGCTCGCAATTATGGTCAGGGTCGGAGTACGGGAAGCGATAGCTTCACGGATTTGTTACACGGTAGCGGGTGTGCTGATCTTAGTGATGTGGGCACTCCCACAGCGTTACACGGATTTCATAACCGAGAACCTGAACGCCAACGTAGAGATGTTCATCTTCGCAGGTTTCTTCATGGTCGCGTCATCGGTTTGGATCATCATGTACAACTCTGACGTTATTGTGCGCGGTCTCCAGGCGACACTCGGACGGTTCACTGCCGTGCGTCCGATCATGAAGCCGGCGGTCGCGTATGCGGTGGCCAATCGATTCCGAACGGGCTTGACGGTTTCGATGTTCGCGCTAGTGATCTTCGTCTTGATGTCGTTCTCGATACTGAACCAGAGCTTCAGCGGGTTATTGCAGACACCTGAGAACGTCACTGGCGGTTTCGACGTGCGGGCAAACATCGACGACGATCTTCCGATTGAGAACATCGAAACGGACATCGATGCATCGCCGGATCTAGAATTGGGCGATTTCGAACTGATCGTCGGACAGTCGGAAATCGGGTTGGCAGGGCGGCAAGTGGACGGCGAAGAGGCTCGCTTCTTAGAGTTGCGGGTGCGCGGGACAGAACCCGAGTATTTCCGTTCGACCAAGTTGAAGATAACCGCAGCCGATGCCGCTTACCTGCCAGACAACACGGACCTGTCAGATGAAGATGAGCGAGCCCGAGCAGTTTGGCAAGCGTTGGCTGAAGATCCCAACTTAGTCGCTATTTCTAGCGAACACGCCATCGATTTCGAAGTCATCGGCCCGGATCCCACCGAAGGGTTGATGAAGCTTGAAGATGTCGACTTTGGTGAGAGCGGTTACGAATTCCAAGCTAAAGAGATTGAAATCGTTAGTGGAGCCGATAGAGAGGCGTCGAGGACTGCCAAGCGTACCGTGATCGCGGTGATCGACGATATTGCTGAAAGTATCGAAGGCGAAGGGGATGGCGGTCCCGCGCCTGGTTTCCAAGGCATTTACACGGACCATCGGATTTTCTCTGAACTATCCGATGAACCTGTGCCGTTCACTATTTACCGCATGAATCTCGCTGAAGGCGTTGATCCGACGAGAGTGGCATCAGTCCTTCAAACCGTGTTCTTGGACAACAGCATGTTGGCCGTCGGTACGGAAGATGAACTTAGCACCGTGGTCGCCCAGAACGAGCAGTTCAGCCTATTGTTCCAAGGCTTCATGGGTCTCGGCCTCGTCGTCGGAGTGGCGGCACTCGGCGTGCTCTCGCTACGAGCCGTCAATGAACGGCGGATGCAGATTGCAATAATGCGTTGCATCGGTTACCGCGCTCGAATGATCCGGATTCAGTTCATCATGGAATCGATCTTCATCACAGTGATCGGGACTGGCTTGGGGATGGGGCTCGGCGCGCTGATTTCGTGGTCGTTCCTAGATGACATTGCGGGCAGCAACCAAGGCTTGACGTTTGACATCCCTTGGGCCTCGATTCTCGTGGTCGTCGCGATAACCGTGATTGCTGCTCTGGTCACGACCTACGTGCCGGCACGGCAGGCATCGCAAGTCTATCCGGCGGAAGCGTTGCGTTACGAATAGATCGCTTGGCGGTTAGGCGGATTCGATTCGGATTTCGCCGCCGTAAGGGGCATTAGCCAGTTCCGTCGGATCTCCGTCGATCATCCCGCATACGTTGACTGCGCTGGCGGGGCGTATCTCGTCGCCACGGCTGGCGGGGGTAGGGCCCCAGAACAGACACAGCGCGTTTCCCGGCGGCCAGTACGCTATCACGCCTTTGTCGACTACTTCTGCGGCGGTTTCATCGTTCGAGGCTGATACTGGAATCGGGAAGTAGATTTCGTCGCCCCAAGTTTGGACACGGCCGGTTATTGGTAGCGCCTCAGCTATCAGTTGCGCGGTTGGGGAGTCGTTGAGGGTTGCGATTAGGGAGACGTTGTCAGCGGTGATGCGGATTTGCGTCATGACGAGTGGCGAGTCTTCCACTCTTGGTAGATGCGTTCGGTTTCTTCGTTGAAGGGGTAGAAGTTTTTGGGAGATACTCGCTCGCGCTGTGTGTATTCGATCACCGCTTGCTCAACTTCGTCGTGGTGTTCGCATTCGTCGACGATTTCGGCGGCTAGGTGGGATGGGAGAACGACTATGCCATCGTCGTCGCCAAGGATGATGTCGCCGGGCCATACGAGGACACCGCCGCATTGGATCGGTTCGTTGACTTGGTATGGCAGGATGTTGGGTTCTCCGACCGTCGGAGTGCTGCCGCCGGCGAAGACGGGGTAGCCGTAGCGGATGACTTTGTGGCCGTCGCGGACTCCGCCGTCGGTCACGAGACCCTCAGCGTCTTGGGTCAAGATCCTCGAAAATACGACATCGCCGCCGGTTGAGGTTTTGCCGAGACCCATGGCATCTGCGACTAGGACATCGCCTTTGCGGAGCGTTTCGAGGGCTTGCCATCTTGGGGTTTCATTGAAGCCTTCGCCGTGTTGGCCGGTAGCGATGATGGATGCGAGATCGGGACGCGAAGGGAGGTATTGGAGGGTGACGGCGCGACCGCATAGGCGTCGGCCTTTAGCTAGGGATTCGACGCCGAGCATGTAGACCTTGTCGTAGCCGCGACGGAGGAGCTGTCCCAGAACGGTTGCGTTGGAAATCGATCGAAATCGTTCCAACAGTTCGTCAGAGACTTTCGCCATGGGTTCTGCCATTTGTTCGGGTTCTCGCTTGTAGGATGCCTAAAATCGGTTTCAAAGTATAAACCGAGGAGTGCGGGTCGAAACCAACGCTGGAGCGATCGGGGTCAGTGGAACAACTAGAATCACGTTAGTCCCGGCTAATTGAAATCCCCTGCTGATATGTCTGCCGTCTTCAACCCGCTGAAGCAAATCATCGATTGGTTCAATCTGCGACTCGTCAGGTTGGAGCCGCGGGTTCGCGCGGCGGTTATCTTCCTCGGGGTGATGATCGTTCTGTACCCCTTAGTTATCCAGATCTACGGTCCGTTGTGGGGGATCTTGTGGTCGGCGTGGCTGGGGGCGTTCGCGATGTATTTCCTCTTCCGGTCGGGATATTTCTCGAAGCGGGTGTCGCTGATGTTGCCGGGACAGCGCAAACCGTATCCGGAGAAGATTCGCAAGATCCAAGGCGGTATTCGCTTCAAGAATTGGGATGAGGTTTCATATCTGACCGCGGGCGAGACCGATGGCATTCTCTCGCGTGACGATCGCGTGATCGGACTGGAAATCGATGGTGACGCGATCGCGTATCCGTTGTCGGCGATGGCACTGCGAGAGGTTGCGAACGAAGAGTTTGGCGAGTTGCCGGTTTCGGTTACATGGTCGCCGATCACCTATGCGGCACGCGTGTTTGTGAGTCGCGGTCCGGATGGGGAGGCGTTCACACTGGCGCCGACGGAGCATATGGTTCTTAACAGCCCGTTGTTGGAGGCCGAGAACGGCAGTCTGTATTTGCAGTTCACCGGGGAGGCGATCATGGGACCGGATGCCGGTCATCAGCTGCAACGGTTGCCATGTCTGAACACGACTTGGGGTGCTTGGTCGTTCGCATGGCCGGATTCCGAGATGTTGTCGCCAGAAGAGACGCCGGATTCGGATGTTTTCGAGAGCTACTATGCGTCAACTCGGGCGGGTCTTTTCCCGCAAGGGTCGCGCGACAAGCGTCTGCCAGACAAGGATGTGATTCTCGCGGTGTCGGATCCTGACTCGGAGACGCCGATGGGTGCGGCAGTGAAAGCGTTTTCGGCGCACATGTTGCAGCAGGAGCCGTTGCTGAATACGCAACTGTTTGGGATGCCGGTGTTGGTTCTGAGCGAACGTTCGTCCGCGTCGTATGTTGCGTTCGAGCGGATCGTGGATGGTCGAGCGTTGACGTTTGCGGGTGAGACGAAGAATTCGTTCAGACCCAACCGTGTAGTGGAGCGGAACCAGCGTGAAGAGTTAGAAGATGAGGCGATGCCGCACTCGGAGTACGAGCCGTGGATGTTACGGGATGAGCAGACGGGTAGTCTGTGGCATGCGGTTAGCGGTCTGTGCGTAGAGGGTGAGATGGAGGGTTTGAGGTTGCGGATGCTGGATGGGCGGTTGTCTTTCTGGTTTGCATGGTCGAAGTTCCGCGGGGATGTGGAACTGGTGCATTGAGGCACTTGCGTTCCAAGATTCGTCGGCGGTGTTTGAACCATGTTTAATCCGGGATCGCTGACGGGCATCGTGCTTGCTGGCGGATATTCGCAGCGGCTTGGAACGGCTTTGCCGAAGCCGCTTATCGGGCTTGGCGGCAAGTTGCTTCTGGCACGGGTTGCTGACACGTTGAAGTCGTTGTGTGCGGAGCAGATTCTGGTGGTGCGTCGGGGTCAGGGGGATGATGTTCCGGATTTGGGGATTGCGCTGGGGATGCATGTGGTGACGGATGTTGAGGGTTCCGAGGGACCGCTGTCGGCGATATCGGCGGGGCTAGCAGCTGCGACCACTCCGTTGGCGTTTGTGGTGGGGGCGGACTACCCGTTTCTGTCGCGGGCATTGATCATCGAGATGACTCGGCTGGCTGGTTTTGGGCGTTCGGGAAGCGGAGGTCGGAGTTCGGCGGTGTTTGTGCGGTATGCGAATCGGTTGAATCCGCTTCATGCGGTGTACCCGGTGGATAGTTGGCGGGAGTTGACGGCGGATGCGCTGAGTGAGGGTTTGCGGTCTCCTACCGCACTGTTGCACCGGGTGATGGATGAGGGGATCCACCCGCTTCAGATAATGACTGAGGATGAGGCGGAGCGGATTGACCCGCGGTTGTTGAGCTTGTTCGATGTTGATACTTTGGATGATCTTGGGGTGGCGAAGCGGATCATAGACACGCGGAATTATCATCGAGTGCGGCCTGATTTGAAACGGGGAGGGATCTAAATGGGAGTGGCACCCATCAGCCTCGCCCCTAGATTCCGGCTTCCGCCGGAATGACGAAGGAGTTGCGATGAGCAGAATAGTGATGATTCGGCATGGGGAGACGGCTTGGAATGCGGAGCGTAGGTCGCAGGGTTGGATGGACCCTCCGTTGAATGAAAAGGGGATGCGGCAGGCGGAGCTGGTCGGTGAGCATGTTCGGGCGCATTACGAGTTCGATCGGGTGATTTCGAGCGATTCGTCGAGGTGCACAATGACGGCGGACGCCTTGGGTTTGGAGTATTCGACGGAGCCGATGTTGCGGGAGATCAATACTGGCGCGTTCGCGGGTTTGTTGATTGCTGACATTCGGGAGCGGTTTCCAGATGTTGTCGACCATTGGGAGCGCGATATTGGAAGGGCACCTGATGGGGAGTCGTGGCTTGATTTGGCGGCGCGGGCGGGGCGTTTCGTTGCAGAGTCGGGTATTTTGGAGATCGAAGGGGACATTTGTCTGGTTTCGCATGGGGGTACGATCCGAGCGTTGCTTTCGGTGTTTCTGGGTCTGCACATCAACACGGTCCGGCATTTCGCGCAGAGCAACACCGGGATCACGATTGTTTCGCACGAGACGGTTCATGGAGAGCCGAGTTTCGGTTTGGATTTGTTGAATTCGACGGAGCATTTGAGGGGATGAGCCCCCTTTGTCCTTCGGACATTTCCCCCACCGAGTGGGGGAAACCCTAGGTGCGGCGGTTAGGATTGTTGGTGTTGAATTTGCAATGGGAGTTGGAAAGGAAGGTTGTAATGGGTATCAATCGTCGGGATGCGCAGGTTGTTGAATCGCCTTGCGCGGATGTGGAGATTCGGGTAATGTCGGATAGTTCGACGGGTTCGGAGATGATGACGGTGCTGGAGGTTTTGTTGCAGCCGGGTGGGTCAACGCCGTATCAGGCGAATGTTTCGCATGAGGAGTCTTGGTTCATCTACTCGGGGGACGTGAGTTTTGTTGAGGGGGCTACACGGTATTCGCTGACGTCAGGGGACTGTGTTTTGGTTGCGAAGGGGATTGGGATGTCGGTAGAGAATGTGGGCAGTGAGGCGGCGCGGATCGTGACGATGAGTCCGGATGCTTCGGTGGTGCGTGAGGAGATGATGTTACCAGAGGTGGTTGATGGATCGCCGGGTGGGAATGTGTTGATTCGGGCGGAGTATGAGGCGTTCGAGTTTGCGCCGGGGGTGATGAGGGTGGATATGGTTGACGATTCGCGTGGAGCGACGAGTTCGTATTTTTCGGAGTTGAGTTTTTCGCCGGGAACGCACACTCCGAACCATTACCATCCGGCGCATGAGGAGACGATGTTTTGCATCGAGGGGGAGATGACGGCGGTGTATGGAGATCAGGAGGGTTTGCCGTTGCCGGCGGGAGATGTGTTTTTGTGTGAGCCGACGATCCGTCATGCGACGAACAACCCGTCAAGCCGTCCGAGCAAGTTGCTGGCGATTCACCCGGTGTTGAATCCGCCGCCTCGGGTGATGTGCGATTAAATGGATTGTTCTGGCAGTGTAGGTGATTGACGCAACGCCATAAACCCGCCGAGTATTAAAGTCGGCCCACCACGAACATCACAAGGGCTATGGTCGCATTGCCAGCCATGCCTCCTTGGTGCCGTGTTGGGTCTGCATTAGCTTGCAGAGCGAGTCGGTGTGAGATAACGGCGAACGCCACGTTCCTGTTGACATCGAGTTCGCGGATGCGGGCGCAGATCTTGATTTCGTCGTCTTCATGGACCGGCGCGCTATCGGACACTCGAATATCTGCCGGTGAGACGATTTGGACGATTGAGTAGCTGTGGATTGGAATTGCATTGAGAGAATTTGGCGTGATGCAGATCACTACCGGTGCCAAGAATCGGTAGGAGACCGCATCACTGTCGAAGCGCGACCTGCGTGAATGTGGGGAAGCGACGACGGTGAAGAGATCAGAAACGACGTTGAATTGCTGGGACATCAGTTCAGCGATCAACTCTTCATATGGTGGATGTCTTTGTATTGAGATCACCATCTCGTCACCCCAGAACAGCGATTTTGGGATGGAGTGGATTTCAAAGCCGGGAAGCTCAGGTTCGTTTATGAGGGTAGTTGCACGACCGCTGGAGATTGAGCCCGTGAACGGGTCGTAACTTCTGTTCTTGATTAACGTATTTGTCAGTTTGATCCTTTGAGTCTCTGGCAGACTGTCATCCCGGCGGTTGAATGCTTTTACGCGTATGCGGTAGTTGATGCCTGGTTTCAACCCGTAGATATCTGTGGATCGTTCGGTTGGGGGAAGAAACAGTGGGAAAGGTGGCGATTCTGGGTGCCAATCGACAGCGTAGGCGAGAATCTTGCTGCCGCCGTCCCACTGAGGATTGTCCCAATAGACCACGATCGCTTCACGTCCTTGTACGGAGGCGACATCTTCCGGCGGATCAGGATCGGTGTCGCGTCTTGAGCGAGATGATGTGGATGTTGGAGTCGGAATAGGCTTTGGCGATGCGGTTGGAGTCGGGATAGGCTTTGGCGATGCAGTTGGAGTCGGGGTGGGCTTTGGTGATGCAGTTGGAGACACTGTGGAAGTAGGAGTGGGAGACGGTGTTCCTGTCGGACTTGACGTAGGAGTGGGAGTGGGAGTCGGCATAGGAATTCCAAACTCACCGTCACCTAGCACATTGAACGCTCGCAATGCGAACTCGTACTCTTTGCTTAGATCAAGTCCTTCAATGAGGTAGCTGGTTTGATCTTTGTCGATCTTGATTTCGTTGTCTTCCCATCCCGATGGTTTCGGAACCACGTTCAGTCTGTATCCATCGAACGGGCATTTGTTTTGAGGGCATGTGATTGGAGGGTCCCAACTAATTCTCACACTGGTCGATGTAATCTGTGACACCGCTAAGTTGAGCGGCGCGCGCGGTGGCATCTCAGGAGTAGGTGTTGGAGAGAGGGTACCAGTGGGCGTTGGAGTAGCCGTATGTGTTGAAGACGGGGTTGGTGTTGCTGTTGGTGTAGCACTCGAAGTGGGTGTGGGCGTAGGCGTCGAAGTAGGTGCTACTCCGTCAGTAGTGATCGATGTGCTGAAAGCTTCGCCATAGTCCAATCCGTTGTACGCTCGCAATGTTACTTTGTATGTAGTTCCCGGGGCCAATCCAGTAATGCGGTGCTTTGTGACATCTGAGTCCAAGAGTGCTATGCCCGATACGGTTTCGGTTCCCTCCTTTTGCCACGAAATCTCGTACTCATCAACTGGGCGCTGGGCGGAGTCATTTGGATTTTGGTGATACTCCCAGGTGACTTGGATGCTTGTATCTGACAGCTTGGTGAGTTTCACGTTGCTCGGCGGGCGTGGGACATCCACAAGCAGATTCATCCTATCGGATACTCGAGCACCTCCGCGCAAGGCTATTTCGACGATGATGACGTAGAGGGTCTTTTCTTCGATGTCCGGAATTGAGTAATCGAGAGCGTCGGTTGGAAGAGTTTTGGTCATCACCGAATCCTCGTTTTCTGTGGGAAACCAACTCACCTTAATACTCTCAATATCAGATTGGTTGATCTGGCGCAAATCCCAAGATATGACCGGATTTGTTCCATCAAGTTCGACAAATCTGACCGCGACGCGACGCGTATCTGGGGTTGGGGTGGGAGTAGGAGTGAACGTAGGCGTAGGCGTAGCAGTTGGAGACGGAGACAATGTGGGAGTCGGCGTTGGAGTTGGTGGGGATCCGTCGGTCATTACCGAATCGTTGAATGCTTTACTGTTACCCAATCCGTTTTTCGCGAACAGGGACAAAGCGTAGCTGGTTCCCGGCAACAGTCCATCAATACGATATTCACGGACATCTGCGCCCAAGGCAACCGTTGTCCGGGTAGTTCCGACTTCACTCTTGCCCCACGAAAGCTCGTAGCCATCAACCGGCCAATGTCTAAATCCTGTATTTAGGATCGGATCTTTCCAACGCAGTCTGATGCTCGTCTCTGTAGTCTCGATCGATTCGGTCTTTGGCTCTCTAGGTGAACTCAACTGCAATGCTGTCCGTCCAACATATCGTTCTTCATCGTCATAGATCGCGACGACACGGATCTCATATTTCACGTCTGCCTCAATGTCAGTAATCGTGTATTCGCTAGTGGTCGGTCCTGACATCACGATTGTTTCTGGGCTGGTCACGATCTTTTCTGGTGGGCCGGGCATCGTGTATGTGTATTTCCATCCGAACTCGTAACCCGTCGGTTCAGGAACACTCGTTTGATCAAACATCCAACTTACGGTCAGATCGTCACCGACCAACCGCTCAAACACGACCTTTAGGGTCGCGGGGATTTGGGTCGGAGTTGGACTCGGCGTTGGGGTGTGAGTAGGAGTGGGTGTATCCGTCGGCGTGGGTGTCGGGGTATGAGTTGGTGTAGGTGTAGGCGTGTCAGTAGGAGTGGGCGTAGGTGTGGGAGTCGGGGTATGAGTTGGCGTAGGTGTGTTAGTAGGAGTGGGTGTATCTGTCGGCGTGGGTGTCGGGGTATGTGTTGGCGTAGGTGTAGGCGTAGGCGTGTCAGTAGGAGTGGGTGTAGGAGATGGGGTATGAGTTGGAGTTGGTGTGACGCAAGGGTTGAGGGCTGGTATGTTGATGTTCAGACCTGATTCTGGAGATACCGGATAAATGGCATTATCGTCCGCGAAACGCGCGTTGGCGGTAACGGTGTGCTGCTTAGCGGTGCATGTCTGAGCTATCTTTTGAGTTGCGGTGAAGGTCTCGCTGCGATTGTCGAAAGATGCGACATAGCATGTAACTACGTTCGTGCTAGCGGTGCAATCATCGGGAAGTGCGCTGAACGTCACGCCGTCGTCAAACGTGATATTGATGCCCGGATCGGTTTCGTAGAGTCGTCGTTGGACTGTAACCGACCACGACGCGGATGAAGTCGTGGTGTCGTATGAAGCATTAGCGAGCGTGATGCTGGGGCATGAGAGTTCTCGGTGTTTAACAAGGCGGCGACGGTTAGATACCGTGATGTCTTGGCCGCCAACAAATGCGCCAACGGTGACGAACACACGATTGATGTTACAGATGTGTTCAAGGGATGTCGCGAGAGTAATTTCGATTTCGTCATTTGCGGGAACGTTACATTCCCATCCGGTGTTGACAGTGGTGCATTTGTCGGTAGTTTCGGTGATAGTTGTGCCGATGGTGGAGATGGCAGTGATCAAGAACGTTTCTTCTGATCCGCTCTTGTTGGACAGCTTGACATGCCAATTGCCGATATGCGTGTCGGGGACTCTCATAGCCTTGACAACGTCGATCTCGAAGTTCGATGTATCCGCCAGCAATGCTCTTGCGTCAGAGTCGATTGATCTTCTGAATTGAGGCGTTGCTACTACTGATAAATCAAGGGTTTTGGCTCTGGAATGTGCCGCGTCAACAGAGAGAGTGCCTGAGGAATCTTGAGTCGACAAGTAAGCGGATGTCGTCAATGCGACGACAATAGATGCAACGGACAACGGGAGAGATAAGCGATAAGCCCATTGCCAGAGGTGCGAGTTCAAGGATTGCCGTCGGTGACGATCGCCCAGATTCGACTAAGCGCGTGTCACAGGACGATCAATATGAAGCCCGATTTTCTGCGGGAATTATAAACCAGAACGGAATTCGTATCGGATCTAGCGCGATTGGAACTGAGGCTTCCGATTGGACACGCGGGCAAAGCCCAGATGGTCGAGTCCTGCGCCTTTAGAACACAGGCCATCCGGGATGGTTATTGTTGCGTTGCCGGTAGGATTCAGGTCTACTAAATGATGGCGAAGACCGGGTAGGGCAAGTTGGTCGAGTTTTAGGATGCGCGCGTTAAGAGGTTTTGCGGGGGCGTCCTCGGCCGCGTCCGCCGGCTGCTTTGGCGCCGTACCATGATGAGTATTCGAAGGAGTTTCGGAACTGCCGTTTGATTCCGCATTTTCGGCATGTGCCGGTGGATTCGGGGCCGTTTGGGGACTCGATTTTCCAGTGGCAGTTTGAGCCTTCGAGCTGGCAGGGGGTGAGTTCCTCTTCTTCGGTTTCTTGTTCTTCCGCCTTCGCTCTGGCGTTTTTGCGAGGGCTGGCTTTCTTGGTGGTCATCTTGTGGGTGCCTAGTGTTTTGTGGCGGGCTTTGAGTATAAGTGTCTTGGGCGATGCCTTGCGGGAGGTACCGTATCGTGGCGATAGATTCTGCCGCCGTCCGTGATCGGATGATGTGGATTGGCGACGGTCCAAGGGAGCGGGTAAAGCGGTGCTTCTCGGTGCCTGTCAGTGTGGCTAGATCGCTTGAGTACGATTCTATCCCACATCAAGCGATGTCGTTCACCCTCACCTCTACCATCAAGGGACCTTTTGCACAACACTCTCCCTTAGATGCTGAAGGGGCGTTGAGTTTTTTGGATAGGCGAGGGTATGCCCCCTGCGTCTCGCCACGCTCGCCGCGTCCCCCTTTTGCTTCGCAAAAAGGGGAGGAATCTCGGCTGTGCAAAGGCCTCCGTGAACGGGGAAAGTTGAGGGGCGGTTTTCGATCAGGCGAGTTCGACGGAAGCGCCGGCAGCTTCGAGTTTTTCTTTGGCTTCGTCGGCGGCTTCTTTGCCGATCTGTTCGAGGACGACAACGGGTGCAGATTCGACGAGGTCTTTGGCTTCTTTAAGTCCGAGAGGTGTGACTTCTCGCACGGCCTTGATGACGTTGATCTTCTTGGCGCCGATGTCGGTGATTTTCACGTCGAACTCGGTCTGCTCTTCCTCGACGGCGGCTTCGGCAACTGCTACAGCGCCGGGTGCCATGGCGACGGGCATGGGAGCGGCTGAGACGCCGAATTCTTCCTCGATCGCCTTTACGATGTCCGCGAGGTCGAGAACGGACATCGACTTGATCTCGTCGATGAATTGTTCTTTTGTCAGGGTCATTTATCTCCTCCTCTGGAGTTGTTTGGCTGGTGATTGGTCGAGCCTCCTTTGTCCTTCGGACATTTCCCCGTTAACAGGGCAACCTGGAGGCGGCGAAATAGACGGATTGGCTATGCTTCTTCTGCGGTGCGGCGTTGGTCGGCGATTTGTTCTAGTGCGCTGGCGAGGTTCTGCACAGGGGCGTTCAGGACGCGGGCGAATCCAGTGAGGGGGCCATTGAGCGCGGCGGCGAGCATTCCGATGAGCTGGTCGCGTGACGGTAGGTCGGCGATTTGCTCGACGCGGTTGGCGTCGATCATCTCGCTGTCCATGATTCCGCCGAGGATTTGGACTTCGAGGCTCTGGGCTTTGATCGATTCGGTCAATGCTTTGACCATGCCGGCGATGTCGTCGTCGGCGACGATGTAGGCAGTTGGGCCGTCGATGATCTTGTCGATGTCGCGGATGCCGATCTGGTCGGCGGCGATTTTGACGAGGTTGTTCTTAGCGATGAAGATTCTGCCGCCGCCGTTGGTGACGTCGCGACGGAGGTCGTTCATCTGAGCAGCATTGACATTGGAGTATCGCGCGGTGACGATCAATGGCTTGTCTTGGATCCGGTCAAGAATGCTCGCGAGGATTTCTTCGTTGCGTTTAGATGGCATGTTGGTGTCTCGTTAGCTTGTTGTTTTCGGGCATCCCCCGCTGTCGCTCCGCTCCCGCGCCGCCTTCGATTCTCGAAAGGGGCTGAAGCATGAAAAAGCCTCGGGCTGACTGCGTAGGTTCGGTTGGGATGCAGCGCGCCACGAGGCGGTTTGGGGATGTCGACTACGTCGGGTTTTGTTTGGCGTAGTTCGTATCAGCCTCGGCGGGCGACGTTTAGTGTCATTGGTCCTCGGCGTTGAGGAGCACCCGCTGTCTGCAGCCAGCGATTGGTTGTTTCAGGTGTAGTTCTGTTATCGATGTCCTTCGTGTGTGATTTTCGACGGATTCAATTCTAAATTAATCGGAGACGGTGAGGCTTTCCAAACTTGGCAGGTTGACTTTGAAGCTTGGGCCCATCGCCGAGCACAGCGAAGCGGTCTTGACGAATTGTCCTTTGACTCCTTCGGGTTTGGCGCGGGTTATGGTCTCGTAAACTGCGGCGAGGTTGTTGAGGAGTTGCTCGTCGGTGAAGGAGCGCCTGCCGATACGGGCGTGGAGGTTTGCGTGTCGATCCATGCGGATTTCGAGACGTCCCTGCCGGGCGCTGTTGATTGCAGACTCGAGGTTGTTGGGCAGTACCACAGTGTTGTTGCGTGGGTTGGGCATCAATCCTCGTGGTCCCAGTACCCGGCCCAAACGTCCGACTTTCGGCATCTGGTCGGGTGTCGCGAGTGAGACTTCCCAATCGGTCCATCCGCCTTGTATACGTGCGAGCATGTCGTCGTCAACGACGTAGTCGGCACCGGCTTCGGTGGCGATGCGTGCGGCATCGCCTTCGGCGAACACGAGGACTCGGACCACATCTCCCAAGGAGTGAGGGAGTGATACGACTTCCCGTAGCTGTTGGTCAGCGTGACGCGGGTCAGCGTGGGTGGCAAGGTGTATCTCGATGCTCTCGTCGAACTTTGCGGTTGCGGATTCGCGGGTGAGCTTTACGGCATCGTTGGCATCGAGGAGATCCGTTGGCAGGTTGGCAACGGTTTGTCGGTATCGTTTGCTGTGTTTCTGCTTTGGCATAGCTCGTGTTTCGGATAGAAGATATGTGGTCGTTGATCGGTGGTTAGTCGGCGACCATGATGCCCATGCTTCGGGCGGTGCCTTCGATAACTTTCATCGCGGCTTCGATATCGTTGGCGTTCAACTCTTCGATCTTGGTCTCGGCGATCTGCTGGAGCTGGTCACGTGAGATTCTGCCCGCGACGACGGTGCCGGGTGTTTGAGAGCCGGCTTCGATGGCGGCGGCTTGTTTCAATAGTGCGGAAGCTGGAGGCGATTTGACGACGAATGTGAACGAACGGTCGGCATAGACGTCGATGGCGGCACGGACGATCATGCCTCGTTGCGATGATGATCGCTCGTTGAACTCTTTGATGAAGAGCGGGATGTTGATGCCGTGCTGACCGAGGGCGGGGCCGACCGGCGGGGCCGGCGTGGCTTCGCCAGCGGCGAGTTGGAGGTTTACCTTTGCGACTACTTTCCTTGCCACTTCGATCTACTTCCGGGTTCTTTGTGTGTTACGCCAGACGGTATTGTCTAACGGAATGATTATGCCTTCTCGACGGACAGGAACGGTAGTTCGACCGGCGTGTCCTGCCCGAAGAATGAGACGGTGACACGGAGAGTGCCGCGCTGTCCCATGACTTCGTCGACGGTTCCGTTGAACTCTGCGAACGGGCCATCTTTGATAACGACAACATCGCCGCGCTCGAACCCGAAGTTGACCTGCGGGCTGTCGCCGGAAGGACCTTGGATCATGCGCTGGGCTTCTTCGTCAGTCAACGGAGTCGGTTTCGCTCTACCCTCTACACCTTCTTCAACGGAGATGAAGTTGGTGACGCCGGGGGTGTTCCGCACCACGTACCAGCAGTCGTCGTTCATGACCATCTGGACGAGTAGATAGCCGGGGTACATCGTCTTCTCGACGTTCTTGGTTTCACCGTCGGTCATCTGCACGACGGTCTGCTTGGGAACCACAGCATCGAAGATCTGGTCTTCAAAGTCCATCGAAATGATGCGCTGTTTGAGGTTTTGGCAGGTACGATCCTCACGTCCGGAGTAGGTGTGAACCACGTACCACCGGGCGGTGTTGGGGATCGAACGCGTTGGGGAAGATGCGGTAGTCACGGTTTAAGTTCCTGCCAGCAATGAGAAGATTCGTGCGAACATCCAATCGAAAGCACCGAGGAATATACCCATAACTGCGGCGAGGGCGATTACGAGCATCGTCAATCGAGTAGCTTCTTGGCGCGTAGGCCAGGTAACTTTCCGCAGTTCCCCGAAGACGTCTCCGAAGAAGCCGAAAATCGAAAAGCGCCGTGAAGGCGTTAATCGAACATCAGGTCTGACTCGGTTCTGTGCCATTTTGGATCGTATTCCGATCAGTGTTTAGCGACGGCGTTCTCGAAATTCGTTGTGAGAGCGGCACACTGGGCAGTATTTCTTAAGAGTGATTCGGTCAGGCGTGTTGCGTCTGTTTTTCTGTGTATGATACGTGTACGCTCCGCTCTCACAGGTGAGTTCGACAAGCGTTCTGACTGCGTTTTTCCTTGCCATTTCAACTCCTCCTTGGCGGATGTTGGTATCCAGATGAATCAGTGATTCGATTCTCAATGGGCAAATCGCCTGCGGTCTACGCGGTTATTGCCGCGAACGCCGCAGGCGATCACCATTGGTCGTGGTCACGAGGTTACTTCGGTGAAGACTCCGGAGCCAACGGTTCGGCCGCCCTCTCGGATGGCGAATCGGAGGTTCTCTTCGAGCGCTACCGGGTAGATCAACTCGATCTCCATCTCGGTGTTGTCGCCTGGCATGACCATTTCGATGCCGTCCGGCAACTTGATCTCGCCAGTAACGTCCGTGGTTCGGATGTAGAACTGCGGCTTGTATCCGGAGAAGAACGGGGTTCGGCGTCCGCCCTCTTCGGCGGTCAAGACGTAGACCTGAGCCTTGCCCTTGGTGTACGGAGTGATGGTGCCAGGTTTGGCGAGCACCGCGCCGCGAGATACTTCTTCGCGGTCGACACCTCGAAGCAGACATCCGACTGCGTCGCCGGTGATGCCTTCGTTCAAAGTCTTCTGGAACATCTCGACGCCAGTGACGACTGTGGACTGGGTCTTGCCAAATCCTACGATCTCTACTGGTTCGCCAGTCTGGACCTTGCCGCGCTCGATGCGTCCGGTGACGACGGTGCCGCGGCCTTTAATGCCGAAGACATCTTCGATCGGCATGATGAAGGGCAGGTCAACAGGGCGGTCTGGGATCGGGATGTAGTCGTCAACCGATTCCATGAGTTCGTAGATCTGCTGGACCCATTTGTTACTGGTATCGGTAGCGTTCTCGAGTGCTTCGAGGGCACTGACCTGAATGACGGGGAGGTCGTCACCCGGGAAGTCGTAAGACGAGAGCAACTCACGGACTTCGAGCTCTACGAGTTCGAGCAGTTCCTCGTCGTCCATCATGTCGCATTTGTTGAGAGCGACGACGAGAGCCGGGACGTTCACCTGGCGTGCGAGCAGGATGTGCTCGCGCGTCTGAGGCATGGGGCCATCGGCGGCGGAGACCACTAGGATCGCGCCATCCATCTGCGCGGCACCCGTGATCATGTTTTTGATGTAGTCCGCGTGGCCGGGACAGTCGACGTGAGCGTAGTGCCGATTGGCGGTCTCGTATTCGGTGTGTGTGGTAGCGATCGTGACACCGCGTTCGCGCTCTTCAGGCGCGTTGTCGATGTCTTCGAAATTCTTGGCCGTAACGTCCAAATCGGGGTTATTAGCCAAAACCTGGGTGATCGCCGCTGTGAGGGTCGTCTTCCCGTGGTCGACGTGCCCGATCGTGCCGACGTTAACGTGCGGCTTGGTCCTGTCAAAGACTTGCTTCGCCATTTTCCTCTTTGCCTGCCCTTTCCTGAAGGGTCCTTATTTATCTATCGACAAATCTAGGCCTTTTTTAGGCCTTGCAGTAGGGTCTCGACCGTGGTTCCAGCGTTAGTGGAGCCCACACCGAGACTTGAACTCGGGACCTCATTCTTACCAAGAATGTGCTCTACCACTGAGCTATGTGGGCTCGGTACTCCTTGGTTCGAATTGTTCCTTCGCTCCCTGTTTGGTGCAGGGAGTAGGATTCGAACCTACGAAGCACAAGGCGGCAGATTTACAGTCTGCTGGGTTTGACCGCTCCCCAATCCCTGCACAAACCTTCATATTAACACAGTTGGGAATTCCGACTTGTCAAGTTACGAGATTCGTAACTGTTGCGAACGCCACAAATATGGCTTGTGTCGGTCTGCATGTTTTTGGAGCCCCAGGGGGGATTCGAACCCGCCAACCTGCCAATTACAAATCGGCTGCGCTGCCATTGCGCCACTGGGGCATAGGAGAAAAAGAAGCCAAAAGGCTTGGTATTTGATTCTAATCGGGGCGGTTATGGAATCGGTGCTGTCAAGGCGACCAATGGCAATCCTGATGGTTTACGTCAAATAGTGACGCGGGTCGAGGCCTAGTGATTGGTAAAAAACGCGGAGTTGCCGGTAGGAGCGAATTTCGTGGATGGTCGCGTTGGTCTGGGAATCTGCTAGATCGACAGTGATTCCGTGTTGAGATTCTTGTCCATGGAACGCCCGGCGCCAGATGATCGAATCTGGCGCAAGTGCTGTTTTGAGGGTTTCGTAGTTATCGCCGCAGATCCGGGTTCTGTTGATGACGTTCAAGAGTGTCCTTTTTGCAACACGCAGGGTCGATGGTACTCGCGGAAGATTCAACCATATGACAGTGTCGGCCAGCGGCAGCAAATGGGGTCGGGTTTTGCTGTGGTTTCCGTCAACGATCCAACCGTCGGTGGCACATGTGACTTGGTCAATGACGATCTCTAGCATTTCGTCGCGATCTCGTTCCACCCAGTTTGGCAGCCAGGATATGGCATCAAGCTCGATCACCGGCAGTCCTGTGAGGGCGCTGAGGGCGCGACTAAGTGAGGTCTTGCCACCCTGGCCGTAGACGCAGATGCGAGAGCCTATTTCGGGTTTGCCGGATGATGCATTTGAAAGATCAGATCCGGGCGATAAGCTGCCATTTTCAGTTTTCACGGCTGATGCAAGGGTTTGCTATAGATTCAGACGCGGCTTGTTTTGCGGTATCGGATATTCGGCGAATCGGGAGACCGAGACTGGAAGCGATGCGGGCGCAGTCGTCGTACTCAGGTGCGATCAGTGTGATCTTGCCACCGATTTTCCGAAGCTTCACTCGAACTGTCCCATACTCGGTTTCGACGGTAACTGATTCGCGGTCGGCGATCAGTCGTTCGAGTTGTCGAACTCGAATTCCGAGAGTCGACGTTTGATTGAAGTATTCCGCTGTCACACGACTCAAGTCACGCTGGTTGGCGATAGTAGAGAGGATGACGGCGGGGCGTGATTTTTTCATCTGGATCGGGGTTGCCCAGACGTCTAGTGCTCCGGCATCGAATAGCTCTGACATGGCATGGGCGATTTCCTCGCCAGTCATGTCGTCGATGTTGGTTTCGATGAGATACACATCGGATTGCAGCGACACTCCGGCAAGTTCGGCGACGTGGGCGAGAGGTGAAATCTCAACCGACTGCCCGAGCCACAGAGCCACTACGTTAGGAGGCGTGTCGGTATTTCGGGTGCCGGCACCGTATCCGATTGTTTCGATCGACATGTTGGTGGGACTGAATTTTGCCAAGGTGGAGATGATTGCAGCACCTGTCGGTGTGATCGACTCGCCTGCTGGTTGGTTGTACCCGGAGATGCGTACCGGAATGCTTGCGTTCTTGATGATCGCCATCGTCGCTGGTGCTATGGATGCGCTTTTGCCGTGACTGCTGGATGACATTCCAGTGGAAGCTGGGAGTGACGAGGCGTGCAGCGTGTCTATACCAAGCAATCTCATGCCGATGACTGCGCCCGCGATGTCGATCAATGTGTCAAGAGTGCCGAGTTCGTGAAGGTGTGATTTTCCTTCCGGGGTTCCGTGTGCCTGGGCTTCGGCAACACGCAAACATTCGAACACTAATCGGATTTTGGCGCAATCGGGATCGGGTAAGTTGCTCGCGTCGATGCAGTTATCGAATTCTTGCCATCCCATCCGCTGATCTGCACCATCTCCCAAATCCACGTCTACGTGCGTCGCGGAGATGGAACCGCGAGCCGTGTTCGTTGCCTCGATGTGAAATTGGGCAGGGACGATTTTGGTGAGTTCGCGTTCCAGTTGAGCCTTGTTGAGTCCAGCGTCGAGCATGGCAGATATCAGCATGTCGCCGCTGACGCCGCCGATGATGTCGAGATATGCGATGGCGGGCATTGACAGGTCCGATGTTCCGCCGAAAACCGGCAAACAGGTTTTCGTGGCTGTTACTGGGCTACCTAATGGATTTTAGTGCTTCGTTGAGATTGCCCGATCTTAGTCCTTTAGGGTCAACCTCGACTCGGCGGTATCCGGCGGCAATGATCCCTGCATCGGCTTGAGACCGCATAGAAGATTCGTTGTAGACGGGCAACATATCCAACGGTAATTCGACGCGGGCGGTCTCGCCGTAGTGACGGACTCTGCATTCGACAAAGCCGAGAGTGCGGAGGTGCTTTTCGGCCTTAGAAATCATCTTGAGTGCATCGATCGTGACATGTGTCCCGTACGGGATACGCGAAGACAAACAGGGTTGCGCTGGTTTATTCCAGTTCGGTAATCCCACTTGGAGTGCGAGGGCGCGTACTTCCTGTTTACCCATGCCAACATCCAAGAGTGGGGATCGTACTGCGAAATTCTTGGCCGCCTTCATTCCGGGTCGATAATCGCCGAGGTCATCGCGGTTTGCGCCGTTGACGATTACTTTGTATCCCGTCGATTTCGCCAATCGTTCGAGGCGGTCGTACAACTCGGACTTGCAGAAAAAACAGCGGGCCCCGTCGTTTCGCAAGTAGCGTTCATCTTCCATCTCGGAGGTTGCGATGGGTTGGAAGTTCCAACCTCGCTCCCCGGCGAGGCGGCGTGCATCTTCTAGTTCGTACTCCGCGAGGCTGTCGGATACCGCGGTCACGATCAGCGCTTTGTCGGGCCCAAGGATATCGTGTGTCAGGTGACTGACTAGTGCGGAGTCTACGCCGCCGGAGTATGCGACGATGGCCGAACCGAACGATGCGATCGTTTCGCGTAGCAACTGAGTTTTTTCTGCCAGCGTTGTTTCGGTCATCGTTTGGTAGGCCTGCAATTAAGCAAAAGGGGGATTCGCGGACCACGAATCCCCCTCTATCGGCAGTTAGCCTTTGATTCACCCAGTCGATACGGGAAGCGGCGCATCGTCGGCCGTTGCGACGGAAGCGGTCTCTTCCAGTATTGTCCGGCGTTCGTCGTCGCGGGTGATCACGATTGACTGCGCGTCGCGGTCTTCGCCTTCGGTGGCGTCGATGAGGACGATGTCACCCTCGCAGATCTCTTTGGTGAGGAACATCTCAGAGATCACGTCCTCAACCTCGTCTTGGATCGTGCGGCGCAATGGTCTGGCACCCATCTTGGGATCGAAACCGACATCGGCGAGGTATTCCTTGGCTGCATTCGAGACTCGCAGCTCCATCTCGTGTTCCATGGCGCGTTCTCGCACCTCGCTCATCATCAGGTCAACGATGTTGAGGACGTCTTGACGAGTCAATGCGTGGAACACGACGACGCCATCGATGCGGTTTAGGAATTCGGGTTTAAAACCGTTGCGCGGGTTCTTGAGTTCATCAAGCACTCGATCCTTCATGCGAAGATAGTCGTCTTCGGATGTTCCGTCGCCAGATTCGCCAGTGCCGAAACCGATCTTGTTGCCGGTGGCGATCAAGTTGGAGCCTAAGTTCGATGTCATCACGATTATCGTGTTCTTGAAATCGACTTTGCGTCCCTGGCCGTCTGTCAGCACGCCGTCTTCAAACACTTGGAGCAACGCGTTGAACACGTCCGGGTGCGCCTTTTCGATTTCGTCGAGCAAGATAACGCTGTAGGGGTGCTTGCGTACTTCTTCGGTCAACTGGCCACCGTCGCCGTAACCGACGTAGCCGGGTGGCGAACCGATGAGACGCGACACGGTGTGCTTCTCCATGTACTCTGACATGTCGAGGCGGATCATCAGTCGCTCGTCGCCGAACAGGTACTCTGCGAGTTGTTTAACGAGATGCGTCTTGCCGACACCGGTCGGTCCGAGGAAGAGGAAAGCACCGATCGGCCGCTTCGGGTCTTTGAAACCTGCGCGGGCACGTCGGACGGCCTTGGAGACGATCTCGATCGGTTCCTGCTGTCCGAGGACGCGTTGCTGGAGCTCGATTTCCATGTTGCGAAGCCGTTCAACCTCGACGACGTCGAGGCGCGTCACCGGGATGCTGGTCCACATTGAAACGACCTCAGTGACATCGTCTGCGGAGACTTCGGTCTTGATCTTGTCTTTGTGCGTCTGTTCGAACCGCTTTTCGACTCGGGCTATCAATGCCTTCTGATTCGTCTCGCGTTCGAACAACTCTGACGCCGCATCGTAGTCTTGGCGCGTGACTGCTTCGTTTTTCTCTCGCAAGATGTCGTTGAGGACGCGGATGGCGTCGCGGACTTCCGGCGGCGGCATTGTGTTCTTCACGCGCACACGGGAAACGGCCTCGTCAACCAGATCGATCGCTTTGTCTGGCAGGTGTCGATCGACGATGTATCGATCAGCCAGTTGCGCTGCTATCTCGATGGCCTCGTCGGCAATCGTCAGCTGGTGGTGATCTTCGTATTGCTTCTTGACACCGTGCAGGATCTTTACGGTCTCTTCGACATCTGGTGGTTCGACCTTGACCGGGCGGAAACGACGCTCAAGGGCTGCGTCGCGCTCGATGTGTTTGCGGTAATCATCGTGTGTTGTTGCGCCAACGACTTGCAACTCGCCTCTAACCAGAGCGGGTTTGAGGATGTTGGCAGCGTCGACCGCGCCTTCTGCGGCGCCGGCGCCTACCAGCGTGTGAATCTCTTCGATGAAGAGGATGCATTCGCGGTTGGCTTTCAACTCGGCGATGATCTTGGTCATTCGCTCTTCGAACTCGCCACGGTACTTGGTGCCGGCGATGAGCGAACCCATGTCCAGTGCAACCACGCGACGCCCTTTGAGCATGTCGGGGACTGCGCCATCAACTATGGTTGTGGCGAGTTTCTCAACGATTGCCGTTTTGCCTACTCCGGGGTCGCCGACGAGGACGGGGTTGTTCTTTGTGCGGCGACTCAGTATCTGAATCACGCGTTCGAGTTCGGTGTCGCGTCCGATAACCGGGTCCAATTTGCCATCGGAGGCGAGTTCGGTAAGATCGACGCCCATGCTGTCGAGCATCGGCGTGCGCTTCTTTTTGTCGTCGGCTCCGCCCTTACGGCGTGACCGTTTCGTACCCGTTTCGAGCTTCTGCGTTTCATCGCGAACTCGGTCGAGAGTAATTTGGTTCGAGTTGAGCAGTTCCGCGGCGGTTCCCTCTCCGTCACGCAATAGACCTATCAGAAGATGCTCAGTGCCGACTCGGTTGAGTTCAGTCAGGCGAGCCTCGTCTACGGCAAGTCGAATCGCCTTCTTGGCTCTCGGTCCGAGGCTAGGCGGGCGATCACCGGGAGTTGCTTCGCGGTTGATAGAAAACTCAAGAGCCGTGCGCATCTCGCGCACATCAACCTTGAGGTTGGTGAAGACCTGGGCGACTACGCCCTCTTTCTCGCCCAGCAAAGCAAGCAGAAGGTGTTCAGCGGTGATGTACCGCTGATTGAACCGCTTGGCTTCTTCCTGAGCCGTCTCAAACACTCGGCGCGCGGGCGCCGAGAACATGTTGAATCCACGTTCACTGCTGTCGGGCATTGCTCAACGCTCCCTTCAGTCAGGTTGTCACGGACGCCCTACGCGCCCGCAATTATCAATCGTCAAAAAGATCTTCGAAACCGCCAGCGGCGATGCCGGTCGCGGTTTCATCAGAGGATGCCACCGCGTCGTCTTGTCTGCTTTGAGAGTCTTCCACTTGTTTGAGGCTCAGACCGAGTCGGCGGCGTTCTGGTTCGATTCGTATCACACGGAAGTTCCTCACGTCACCTTCTTTTACCACTTCCGCGGGGCTCTTGATGTGTCGGTGAGTAAGTTCAGAGATATGAACGAGACCTTCGATACCTTCTCCTACCCTAGCAAATGCACCGAAATGCGCTAATTTCGTCACTTTGCCCTCGACAACTTGACCTACGCTCAGCTGGTTCTCGATGTTTTCCCAAGGTTCGGGCATCAAACGCTTCATGCTCAGTGCTATCTTCAACGACTCGCGGTCGACCTTCAAGACCAATACGTCAAGGTCTTCGCCGAGCTTCACGATGTCGTCAGGCCGATTTACAGACGACCACGACATTTCAGAGATGTGGACCAGGCCGTCGGCGCCACCGAGGTCGATGAAAGCCCCGAAACTCGATATCCCAGCGACGCGTCCGCGTCGGATATCGCCTTCTTCCAATTCCTGCACCAAGCGCATTTTTTGCATGTGGTTGATCGCCTCTAGTGCGGCGCGCTCGGAGAAGATAGCTCGGTTGCGTCGTCGGTTGAGCTCCAAGATTTTGCAGTCAATCTCCATCCCGATGAATCCGGGTTTGGCAGGTGCACCATCTCCTACGTAGAGATCGCGCGCTGGTCCGACGAGTTGAGACAGGGGGACGAAACCTTGCACGCCTTTGACCTGGATCACCGCGCCGCCACGGTTAGAGCCGATAATTCGCCCTTTGACCGTTTCTTCGGCTTCGCGAGCTTTTTCGAGGTCGCGCCAACCGTGCTCGCCACGAGCCCGATCAATAGAGAGCAACGGATAACCTTCCGGTCCCTCTGGGCGCGATACATAAAGGATTACTTCGTCGCCGATCTTCGGGAGAGCATCTTCACCCTCCTCATCTGTTAGCAGCCGCGTCTCGCGGATCGGGACCCAACCCTCAGATTTCTGTTGTATGTCGACCAGCAGGCCATCGCGTGCGGCATCGAGCACGATGCCATCGATGATGTCGCCGCGCCTCAACCCTTCCTTCGGCAGGTACTGGAATACTAGATCGAGCTCTTCCGGCTCAATACTCGTTTCCTCACCGTTCGACGTAGCTACTGCATCCTGCACTGCTTCTGGCGCATCAGCTTCGTCCGGCTCATTAGTCATTACTGCGACGTTTCCCGGGTTCGTCGCCTGCTCCGTCTCTGTGGTCAATTAGTAATCCTTGAGGGTGTGTCTGCTCAGTCCCGTTGGACTGTACGCCCTAATTATAAGCACCTTTGGTTTCCGCCTTGTTTCGGAAACTGCATCGTAGTTGGGAATTTGATGCCGTTTAGCGATGGTCGTGTCAACCGATTTTAACTACATGTCGCGCTCATTGCCTGCTTTGGGACAAGGTGTTAGAACCCAATTACGAGGAATCTACGTTCGTTGGTTGCAGTATTCTTGATTCCAGAACTTACCAACTCGAAATCTTGACTAGTTCTGTACAGAACGACAAGTCAGGCGGATACTGGAGAATCTTGACGATGGATCTTGGAATCAAAGGCAAGCGAGCGCTCATCACTGGGGGCAGCAGAGGACTCGGTCGTCAATCTGCGCTGGCTTTGGCGAACGAAGGCGTCGACGTGGCGATATGTGCCCGCGGCAAAGAGACGCTTGACGCGACAGTTGGCGAGATTTCCGATGTCGGAGTGAATGCGGTCGGCTACGCGCTAGATATGGGCGATCCCGATGCGCCGGATCAGGCGGTAGAGCAGATGAAGGCTGATCTGGGAGAGCCCGATATCGTTGTGAACAACGTGGGCGGGAGCATGGGCACCAGCGACGTGATCAATTCTTCTGTCGAAGATTTCGGTATGGTGATCGACCTGAATCTATGGTCTGCAATTCGTTTGATCAAGGCAACATTGCCGGGGATGCAGGAACGTGGTTGGGGGCGGATCATCAACATCTCCAGCATCTACGGACGCGAAGCTGGCGGAACAGCCCCGTACATGGTGGCGAAAGCTGGGATGATCGCCCTCTCGAAACATGCCGCGCTCTCAAGCGCGCCTACAGGTGTAACAGTTAACTCTGTAGCCCCGGGTTCGATTCTGTTCCCTGGTGGAACATGGGAACGATTCCAAGAGATAAACACTCAGGAATTTGTCGATGAATTCGTTGCTCGCAACCTGCCGATGGGCAAGTTCGGATGGCCAGAGCCGATCGGTGCAACTGTAGCGTTCTTAGCATCCAAACATGCAGACCTCATTACCGGCGCGTGTATCAACGTAGATGGTGGGCAGTCCCACAACCTCTTCTAAGCGGCATCACACGTCCGCCGAGAATTCGTAGAAATGAAAGACGACCTAGTAATAGCCGGCAAATCCTTCAGTTCGCGGTTGATGACCGGAACGGGTAAGCATCGATCGGCGCAAGAACTGCTCGATTCGGCCGTCGCTTCTGGAACCGAGATCATCACTGTTGCGATTGGGCGATTGAATCTTGACGACCCTAATGAAGAGACGCTGTTAGATGTCTTGGACTGGGATAAGTATCAGATCCTGCCGAACACCGCTGGAGCGCGCACTGCCGAGCAGGCGGTCGGTATAGCTCGACTCGCGCGCGAAGTCACTGGTTCCGACTGGGTAAAACTAGAAGTTATACCGGAGCCCGCGCACCTGCTTCCGGATCCGGTGGGTTCGTATGATGCGGCGAAGATGTTGCTGGCGGAAGGATTTACAGTGCTGCCTTACATCCACGCAGACCCGGTACTGGCAAAGAAACTCGAGGACTTGGGATGTGCTACCGTCATGCCCCTCGGCTCCCCGATTGGTTCAGGGCGTGGGGTCCACACGGCAGAGGAGATCGCAATCATCATTGACCAATCGAGTGTTCCGGTGGTTGTCGACGCTGGATTGGGCGTTCCTTCAGATGCCTCTAAGGTGATCGAGATGGGCGCGGATGCTGTGCTTGTGAATACTGCCATTGCGCAAGCCGAGAATCCGGCTCTGATGGGCGAGGCATTCAAACTCGGCGTCGAAGCCGGTCGCAAAGCGTATCTTGCGGGACGAATCCCTGTATCCGAAGCTTCCCCCAGCAGTCCACAGGAGTCGCTGGCCGTTACCGCCTGAGGCGTTACAGGCGAACGCCATGTTAGAAACGGCGCACTCGCGTCTTCCAAACCCTACGCTCTGTTTGGTAACCGATCTTGGCGTGGTTGGTGGTGATTTTGGTCGATTGATCGAACGGGTTTCCGTCGCCGTGGATAACGGTGTCAACATGGTCCAAATTCGTGCTCCAGATTTGGACGAAGGCGTGTTCGGTCGATTAGTTGAAGAGATAGTTCAGGCGGTCGCGGGGCGTGCATTGACAATCGTGAACCCATCGTCACGTCGCCTGTTGCCTTATCCCGACATTGATGGAGTGCAACTGCCGGAGAATGCGCTCGCATCAGTCGACGAGGTACGCCGGATCTACGGCGTCAACGTGTTAGTAGGACGTTCTGTACACAGCCTGCTAGGCGCTCATCAAGCTGATGCATCTGGTGCGGACTTCGTGGTCTTCGGTACGGTGTTTCCCTCGGCAACTCACCCGAGTGGCGACGTGCAAGGCATAGGCAATGTCAGGCGAGTCGCAAAAGAAACCGGCGTACCGGTCATTGGTATCGGCGGCATCGGGGTTGATAACGCGGGTGAGGTTGTGGCAGCTGGAGCACGTGGAGTCGCGGTGGTGAGATCGATACTTGGAGCATCGGAGCCTGCAGCCGCGGCGCGGGGATTACTTGATGCGATGATCGACGCGGGTGCGGATCAGGATTGATGTTTCGCTATCGCGGCATCAACGGTGTCGGTCATATCCACGGGATGGGATTGTGCCCCGGCGACGATCGCGCTCAGATCGATTTCGCCATCTGCGACTGCTTTAAGCGTCTCGACCACTAGCAGTCGTTCGCGCTTGACACCAGCCTCGCGGATTGCATTGAACAAGGGTAGATTTTCATATCCCTTGCTTCTTAACTCGTCGATGTCGTAGTGCTGTGCATCTGCCCAAAGCGATCGGAATTCAGGGGCACGCACCGAGAAGCTGCAATACGTAGCAACCGGACCTCGGTCAAGTTCGGATGTGGCGACGTGCATCATCGCGCCGTGTCGATCTTGCTTGTTTTCGATGACGTCCCAAACCGCGTCCTGCCACTTTCCGATGGTCCCGCCGGGAAGTGCTGGATGTTGGTTGAGGATCAACATGCGTCGGCTGATTTCGGGGGCATAGAGCATGTAGCCCGCCATAACGGAAACGTCGGGTGAAAATCGTTCGAGTGCCGACAACGCGGCTTTGTCGTAGGCTTGGCGAAGTTTTGGCCAGGGTGCGCCTTCGTTTTCACGGCGGAATCGTTGTGAGGACAGCGTTACCGTTTCGATACTGTTCGCTTCAGCAAGGTCAAGGAAGCTATCGGTGGGAGCGGTTTGACCTCGTTCGCGACTGACAAATACGAACTCGAAATCTGCGTTCAAACGACCTGACTGGATCGCATCAAGAACCGCTACGAACATTCCGCGCGAACCAGGACCGTTTGCCGTCGTAAACCAGCCGATGCGGAGGCGGCGACATTTGGGGTTACGCGAATCGCCACCCACGTTTACTCGTCCGAAACTAGGTTGAGCTGCTCGGCTAGACCTTGCTGCAACCGCTGAATCTTTAATTCGGCACCGTTTAGCAATTCGGTGCAGGTTTTCGCGAGTTGCATCCCCTCTTCGAAGAGCGCGGTTGATTGATCCAGAGACATCTGTCCGCTTTCCAATCGACGTACCACCGATTCGAGTCTCGTAAAGGCGTCTTCGAAAGATGCTGGCGGTTCAGGTTGGGATTGATCTGAGTTGGTCATGGTTGGGTTGGGGTTAGTTGTCAGTCGATACGCCCCGGGCTTCAGCTTCGACAGTGCCGTCCGCGAAGGTTAGTTCGAGGTTTTCCTTTGGTTTGATATTGGCGGCGCTTGAGATGACGCGACCGTCGGTGCCGCGCACGATGGCGTAGCCGCGTTCCAGAATGTTGTGTGGGCCTAGAGATCTGAGTTCTGCCTCAACGCGCTTCATGCCCTCGCGCTTGATTGTGATGTATCGTGCCCACGAGTCTTGGGCTCGTGCTTTCAACTCGTCAACGCGGTCGCGGAAACGCTGAGTGTCAGGAGCGTTTTCAGCTAGCCGGTCGTGTGTCAATTCCAAGCGTTGTCTCGCTAGAGTCACTCGCCCCGATAATCCGCGCATCAACCGTTGTGTGAAATCGGCGGTCTCGAAAGTCAGTCCAGCGATGTCCGGCGATACCAACTCGGCGGCGGCTGAGGGCGTTGGAGCGCGGAGGTCCGCGACATCGTCCGCGATGGTGAAGTCGGTCTCGTGTCCGACGGCACTGATGACGGGAATGCGGCTTGCGAAGATGGTTCTCGCAACCATTTCGTCGTTGTAGGGCATCAGGTCCTCGGCAGATCCTCCGCCTCTGGCCACGATGACGGCATCGACCATTTCGGTCTCGGCGTACGCATGAAGGTCGGCGAAGGCTTCAATGATGGAGACTGGCGCCAATTCGCCTTGTACGGCTGACGGGACAAGTAGCAGTTCCATCAGGGGGTATCGACGTCGCACTACATTCGCGATGTCGTGCCAGACCGCTCCTTGTTCAGAGGTAATCACTGCGATGCGATGCGGGAATGCCGGGATGGCGCGCTTGCGAGAGGGGTCGAAAAGCCCTTCGGCACGTAGTTTTCGTTTCAGTTCTTCGAGTTGGGCTTGCTGATCGCCGATGCCCGCAGGTTCGGCAGATGTGACGATGATTTGCAGATCGCCGCGCGGTGCGTAGATCCCGGCGGAGCCTTCGCAGACAACCAATGCCCCGTCTTCCAAGTACTGATGGCCGCGACCGTAGCGGAACATAACGCACCGGAGAGATGCCTCGCGGTCGCGCAGCGAGAAGTAGCTGTGCCCGGATGCGGGTTGTGAGTGACCAGAAACTTCGCCGATTATGCTGACATTGGCAAGCTGAGGATCGCTTTTGAGCAATCCTTGTATCAGTTGCGAAACCTCGGAGACCGAGCTTGGGCCAGGCTTGTCGGCAGATATAGTGGGGGGGTCTACGGAGCTGTACATCGTGTTGCCCCCATTATCGGATGTTTTTCTCTCGACGGATTAGTCGGCGCGGCCGATGTACTCTTTCGTGGTCGTGTTGACGCTAATCATGTCGCCTTCGTTGACGAAGAGCGGCACTTGCAACGTTAGACCAGTTTCGGTGGTAGCAGGTTTAGTCGCGCCGCTTTGAGTGTCACCTCTTAATCCGACCTCGGTGTGAGCGATTGCGAGATTGACGGCAGACGGCAACTCGACGAGGATGGGCTTCTCTTCGTACATCAACAGAACCAACTCGCCTCCTTCGGGCAGGAAATAGGTCGCGTCGCCGAGGAGGTTGTCGCCCAAAAGGTGTTGTTCGTAGGTCTCCATGTCCATGAAGACGTAGAATTCGCTTTCTTTGTAGAGGTACTGCGCGTTGCGACGTTCGGTCTGTGCCACTGTCAGCTTGTGGTTGCCGTTTAATTTGCGTTCGAACACGCTGCCAGTGCTGAGTTGCCTTACTTTCAACGTTAGCGTCGGCGGGGCTTTAGGTGCTTGTCGGTGCTGCCACTCCATGATCTGATAGACATCACCATCGAGGAGGATGGTCATGTTGCGACGGATTTCGGACGAGGAGATGGTCATGCGTGGGCGCTTTCGTTGTTATTCGGATTGTTGATCGTTAATTAGCAGGTTGTTGGGAAATCTAAAGCCGTATCTTTTCTGCGTGGCTCAAGACGCGTGCGCGTCCGTTTTCGAGAACCACCACATCCTCGATTCTGACACCGCCCCATCCGGGGATATAGATACCCGGCTCGATGGTGAACGGCATTCCGTCTTCCAGCTTCATTGTTCCGCGTGGCCCGACATTTGGCTCTTCGTGCACTTCAAGCCCCAGACCATGGCCCATACTGTGCCCAAACTTATCTCCGTATCCGGCATCGGCGATGATTTTGCGAGCGATCCCGTCCGCTTCGCCACCAGTTAGCCCCGCTTCGACTTTCTCGATAGCCGTCTCTTGGGCTTCTAGGACGATGTTGTAGATCCTCGCCACTTCGTCGTCTGCATCACCGAGGACAACGGTCCGTGTAAGGTCCGAACAATAGCCTTGATACATCGCGCCACAGTCGAACACTATGGTTTCGCCCTCTTGGAGTTTGGTGTCACCTGTTTGATGGTGCGGGCGCGCGGCGTTTTGACCAGTGGCGACGATGGTGTCGAATGACAGGCACTCTGCGCCGCGTTCGCGTATCGCTTTCTCGAACTCCCACGCGGCTTCCTTCTCGGTCATTCCCGCGGTCAGTTTGACCGCAGTTTCCTCAAAGGCGGCATCTCCGATATCGATTGCTTTCTGCAACAGTTCGATTTCACCAGCATCTTTGATAGCGCGCAACTTGGCGGCATCGCCGGATTTAGGTTCGAATGCCACTTTGACATCGCTCTCGGCAATCGCGTCTTCAAACATCTTGAGTGTTGATACGGTCAGGTTGTCAGCTTCGAAGCCGAGATTGGAGACACCCAAATCTCCGAGTAGTTTTGGGAACCATTCCGACAATCGGCCTTGGGTTTGCGAAATCTCGAACCCGGTCGCTTGATCTCCAGCTTGTTCGGTGTACCGGAAATCGGTCGCCAAAACCGCATCGGATTCGGTAATGAAGAGGTATCCGGCGGAGCCGATGAAGCTGGACAGGTAGCGACGATTATGCGGATCGGAGATCAACATGGCGTCGATTTCTTGTTCTTGGATCAACGATCGGAGAGCGGCTACGCGATTCGGGTGTCGAAAACCGTGTTGGTTCATTCGGATGCTTCCTCTATGTGTGCCACTAGACCCTCCAGCGCGTAGATGTAGCCGCGCCATCCCAGACCGGCTATCTGTCCCACTGCATACGGAGCAATCACCGAGCGGCGACGGAATTCTTCTCTGCCATGGATATTAGATATGTGAACCTCGACAACGGGAAGTTTGCTGTCCAGCAATGCGTCTAGTATCGAGTATCCAACTTGAGTAAGGGCTCCAGCGTTAATAATGATGCCGGCCGCGTTGCCTGATTCGGCTTGTATCCAATCGACGATCGCACCCTCGTGATTCGATTGGTAAAAGGCGACTTCAACGCCGAGTTTCCCAGCGCGCGCCGCTACGCGCTCCTCAATGTCTACGAGCGTGATCGAACCGTAGAGTCCGGCATCGCGTTTACCCAAATTGTTGAGGTTTGGGCCGTTGATTATCAGGATGCGATTCATCAGTCGGGGCTATAAGTCAACGATAACTTTGGCGCGTTGCGATGATCAGAATCGCGTTGTGCGCAAGACTCAAGGCTATAACGCGTCGGGCGATTTGCGGCTTTTGCGGTTGCGTATTCGTCCAGCACCAGGGTGCGCGTTCAGATACACCTTCCGCGCCTGTTCGGCCGAAACATGAGTATAGACCTGAGTCGTAGACGGCGATTCGTGGCCCAACAGATCTTGAACTACACGCAGGTCGGCACCGCCATTCAGGAGATGGGTGGCGAAGCTGTGCCGGAGGTTGTGGGTGTGGAACACGGAATCCAATCCGGCTGCCAAGGCATGTTTCTTGACGATGCTCTGGATTCCGCGCTCGCTCAAGCGGCCTCCAAGATTGTTCAGAAACATCGCGTCGCCGGATCGTAGGGTGGCGAGCTTCGGGCGCGAGCGACTGATGTATTCGGTCAACCAATGCACAGCCGAGCTGCCAAGCAATACGATGCGTTGCTTGGAGCCTTTGCCGAACACTCGACACTCTCGCGACCGAGACTCTACATCGGCAAGATCCATGGCATTCACCTCAGAAACGCGAACGCCGGAAGCGTAAATCATTTCGAGAAGCGCTCGATCCCGCAGACCCAACGTAGTCGATGTATCCGGCGCATCCAAGAGTCGTTCGATTTCGGATTCCGAAACAACGTACGGCAATGTTCTAGGTTGCTTAGGCGCTGACACCATATCGGTTTCGTTCGATTCGACTCGACCAGTCTCCTGCAACCAACCGAAGAATGTACGAAGCGCGGTGAGTTTTCGGCTGATCGAGGCCTTTGCGTATCTGCGACTTGCGAGCCAAGCCAAATAGCTACGGAGTTGACGACGGTCTGGGGATGCGACATCGGCGATGCGATCGGTTTCCGCTAAGAATTCCATGAACGTAGTCAGATCGTTCATGTAGTTGCGGACTGTCGGGTTCGCAAGTTGTCGGATTGCGAGCAGGTGTTGCTCGTACTCCTGAAGGATCGGCACCCAATCCGTCCCGCGCACGGTGTTCCACAATCCCGGAACGCTGACCTGAGCAAGCCGTGGATCGGTGCCCACCATTACGCGGTGCGCCCAATTGAGAAATCGAGGATCCGCGTGAAGAAACTCGGACTTTTATCAGGACGTGCGTGTGCGTCGCGTACTGGTTCGCGATCGCGAGCGTGATGACCTCGTAGTGCGTCGCTTTGCCGCTTCAGGATGCTCCTTAAAGCAACGTTGCATGCGTTGATTCTTTTTCTCGTCCCATTCTGGAATCTCTGATTCGTCAGAGGGTTTGAGGTCGAGAGCCACACGGCACTTAGGAAATTCAGGGCATGCCAAGAACTCACCGCGGCGTCCGTTGCGAACAACGAGTTCGATGCCGCCATCGCAGACAATTCCAGAACCGACTTCGACTCGCTTTTCAAGCTCCGGAACACCGTCTGGATGCGCGGCATGGCACTGTGACATCCGGCGAGTAAACTCGCCTTGCCACTCTTCGATCTTTTCGCCATCTGACTCATCACTGGGCCGCAGATCCATCGCAAACTTGCACGTCGGATACTCCGGGCACGCCAAGAAATCACCTCGACGTCCGTTGCGTACGACTAGCTCGATCCCGCCTTCGCATTTGATACCACTCGCAACATCGAACTCAGCCCGGCGCACTCGCTGCGCGTTTTGGAAGGCGTGATCTAACGCGGCATCGAACGGACCGTAAAACTCTCGGAGCATCTGGACACGTTCCATATCCCCGTTCGCGATGTCGTCGAGCTTCGTCTCCATGCCAGCGGTGAACCCCACATCCACGATGTCGGGGAAAAATTGCTTCAACATGGCGCACACGGCAGTCCCGCTCTTTGTCGGGTGAAACCGGTTTCGCTCGCGCGTTACGTAGTTCCTATCGACAATTCTGCCAACTATGGTGGCGTAAGTGCTAGGTCTTCCGATGCCAAGTTCTTCCAATGTGCGGATGAGGTTGGCTTCTGTGTAACGCGGGGGAGGTTGCGTGAACTTCTGATCGCTATTGACTTTCAGGAGATTCAGCGTCTCGCCTTCAACCAGCGGTGGCAACCGTTTGGCATCTTCGGATTCGGAGTCTTCGTCTCTGGTTTCGATGTAGAGAGCGCGGAAGCCGTCGAACACTATGACCGAGCCGGTGGCGCGCATCTTATGGATTTTCCCATCAGCCAGTTTGGCATCGATGTCGGCGCGCGTACGTTCGTCCATGCCGTCAGCCATCTGACTCGCAACGGTGCGTTTCCAGATGAGGTCGTACAACCTGCGCTGATCATCGTTGAGATATCGGGAAATCCTTGCGGGCGTGTTCGCTATCGATGTTGGCCGTATCGCCTCGTGTGCTTCCTGCGCATTCCGGGAGCTTGTTCGGTATACGCGATGACCGACTGCATACTTTTCTCCGAATTCGTTTTGAATAAATGCTTCTGCCTGATCAAGTGCCGATGTCGCCAAGTTGGTCGAGTCGGTTCGCATGTAGGTGATCAAACCTACGGGTTCACCGTCTCCAAGCACAACCCCTTCATAAAGACTCTGGGCGGCGGACATCGTTCGTTGGGCGCTAAAGCGCAGACTTCGAGCGGCCTGTTGTTGCAATGTGCTGGTTATGAACGGAGGACGAGGTCGAACCTTGACTTCCCGTTTGGTGACGCTAGCCACTGAGTACCCAGCGCCTTTGAGTTCTTCGACAATCGATGTCGCCGAGTCTTTGTTCGGGACGAGACCGTTCTCGGGCTTATTCGGGTCCTTCTTTTCGTCGTGCAGCCGGTACAACCGAGCGTTGACTGGGATATCGGAAACCTCTTTGCCGAGATCTACTGAAAGCAGCCAGTACTCTTTTGGCACAAAGGCTTCGATCTCGGCTTCTCGGTCGACAACTAACCGTAGCGCCACCGACTGGACTCGGCCTGCTGACTGCGCGCCTGCAACCTTGTTTCGGATGAACGGGCTGAGTTTGAATCCAACAAGGCGATCGAGAATCCGGCGTGCCTGTTGTGCTTCAACTAGCTGGTAGTCGATGGGACGCGGATCTTTGAACGCCTCCATCACCGCGCCCTTGGTGATTTCGTGGAATACCACGCGTCGCGCATCGTCTTCAGGGATGTTCAAAATCTGGCTGAGATGCCAAGAAATAGCTTCGCCTTCACGGTCAGGGTCCGTCGCCAAGTAGACACCAGCGGCATTTTTTGCGGCGGATTTCAGTTCGTTTACGACTTTTCGACGGTCGGTAACGATGCTGTATCTAGGCTCAAAATCGTTTTCGACGTCAACGCCCATCTTGGTTTTTTGCAAGTCACGGACGTGACCGACCGAGGCTTTGACCTCGAATCCTTCGCCCAAATAGCGCTCTATTGTGCGCGCTTTAGCGGCAGATTCGACAATCACAAGATTGCCGTTAGATTTCTTTCTACTCCGTGCCAATTCGTCACCACTTCCGATGAGAGATTCCGTTTCGCCGGAATTTGTAATTATGCAGGTTGTCCCTGGTCGAGCAGTCTGGGCGCGCCAATTTCGGCGCGTTTGTTGGTCAGCTCGTACAACGCGCCTTCTGTGCACCGCACCACACCTCTCACCTCCATCATAGTAAGCGCGGACATGACGTCGTTTACAGAAGCTGACATAGAACGCGCTACTTCGTCTATGTGCATCGGGCCTTCAGCGTCACTGAGCGACGTGGCGATCGAGCGCTCTTGCTCGTTGAACGTCTCGATCTCCTCCACGCGTGGTTTTCGCGGTCTTCGCACGGAAGCGCTGGGTGGTTCATCTCTTGAAGTCACTGTGGACGAGATGTGGGCTGATGATTGGCGGCGTACGGTCTCCGGGTCGCGTTCGAGGTCACCGAAAAACGCGTTTAATTCTTCAAGTACGTGATCGGCGCAAGTGGTGAGTTTGGCACCTTGTTGAATCAGCCAGTTTGTACCTTCGCTCTGCGGCGATGTCGCGTTCCCAGGAACCGCGAAGACCTCGCGATTCTGCTCCAATGCCCACTTCACCGTCCATGTAGCACCACTCCTTTTTGCGGCTTCTACGACAACCACGCCGCGGCTCAACCCGCTGATTATTCGATTCCTCCGCGGGAAGTGGTCACGTTTGGATCTTGTTCCGAGTTGATATTCGGAGATTAAACATCCGCTTTCTACGATCTGACGTGCGAGTCCGCGGTTCTGTTGGGGGTAGATCGAATCTAGACCACCGGCTAGGACCGCGACAGTGCGACCACCGGCGTTCAACGCCGCGCGGTGCGCCGCGGTGTCGATACCGATCGCCAAACCGCTGACGATCGTGACACCCATCCGAGCAAGCTCGCCAGAAATGATGCTGGCCATCTCGATTCCATAAGGTGTGGCGTTTCGAGTTCCCACGACGGCTACTGCGTTACTGTCATGCGAAACCAAGTCGCCGCAGACGTATATGACTGCTGGCGCATCATCAGATTCCGCGAGTTGATCTGGGTATTCTTCGGAGCGTAAGTGTATCGGTCGGATGCCGCGCCGGATCAGCTTGTCCATTTCATCATCGGGATCTATACGGTTTCGTCTGGCATCGATGTCTTCCACGAGTGCTGGCCCGATGCCCGCGTCACGCAACTCCCCTCGCCTAGCCTGCCACGCGTCTTCCAAGCTGCCAAAGTAAGTTTCAATGCGGTTGAATCGTTGGGGTCCCATCCCATCAATACTGTGGAACGCGACCCAGTATTTCAAGTCGTCCATATCGTGTCTTGCCTGCTTCGAAATGATCGAGCTGCTTCTACTACACTCGTGCCTTTGTCTTCGAGTTTTGCGACTGGCGAACACTGGTCGACCAGTCGCGATACACGTTACTACACGCTCTAAGAGTTATTCGATTCCCTATGGCACAAATCGCGTAGTTGTTGCGTCATTCCCACAACCACTCCCGTCATTCCCGCGCAGGCGAGAATCCAGAGGGGGCGGTGAAAATCATTGGCTGGCGGAGAGGACAGGATTCGAACCTGCGGTGAGTGTAAGCCCACACACGCTTTCCAGGCGTGCCCGTTAAGCCGCTCCGGCACCTCTCCGCGATGTAAATCTCGAGGTTGTCAAAATTTGCGTTGGAATGCGGTATGAAATTGTGGCGGAGAGGGCGGGATTCGAACCCGCGATCCCGGTTGCCCGAGATACCGGTTTTCGAAACCGGCGCTTTCAACCACTCAGCCACCTCTCCCCAATTAGTCGGAAACCTCAATCGGAAAAACAAACCGCTCTAACAATTGTAAAAGCCCTTTGGCAACGACCTATTTTCCCACACCTCACAGTGCAGTATCGTCAGCGCTACGACGTTTCACTTCCGTGTTCGGGATGGGAACGGGTGGTTCCATCGCGCTCTAATCACCAAAGGGCTTT
>DAOUJE010000087.1:0-13153 GCA_034423055.1 Dehalococcoidia bacterium
GTTTGCGGGTATCCCCTGCGAACTTCGCTTCGCGGGCGTGCTTCCCACTCCCTTCCCCTTTGGATTCCGGCTTCCGCCGGAATGACGGCGGTTGTATGAACCCCCTGCGTCTCACTGCGCTGACACCCCCTTCAATTCCCCCTCGGAGAGGGGGAGGGAAAAGGGTTGGCTGCGCAAAAAGGGGAGGGTACGGTGGAGTTGCTAGGCTGCCTCATAGTGGTGTTCGCCGGCTAGGATGTAGCTGTAGGCGGAGAGGGCGGCTATTGCGCCTTGGGATGCGGCGGTTACGGTTTGCTTTAGGGATGTTCCGTCGGTGAGGTCGCCGGCGGCGTAGATGCCGGGGAGGCTGGTGCGCTGGCCGCGGTCGACGTGGACTTCGTCGGTTTCGTCGTTGATGTCGAGTCCGAGCATGTTGGGTATTTCGAGGCGGGGGTCGGCGCCGGCTTCGATGAAGATGCCGTCGAGGTCGATGGTGTCCTTGCCGTGATCGTCATCGCGGGACTTGTTCAGCGGCTCGGTCTGGTCGGGATGGATGTTGATGGTCTCGTGGTCGTCCATCGGTCGTGAGATTCGGATGGAGGTCAGGCCTGCGAGATCGGTACCGATGAGTTCGGTGACGGTTGTTTTGAGCAGGACGCGGACGTTGGGGATTTGGGACAGTACTTTTAGCTGGATCGGCTCGGGTCGCCAGAGTTCGTCGCCGCGGTATATGAGGTAGACGTGTTTTGCGTATCGGGCGAGTAGGATAGCGCCTTCGGTGGCCGCGTTTCCGCCGCCGACTACTGCCGCGGCTTCTTTGTTGCGGTATAGCGGGGCGTCGCATGTGGAGCAGTAGGAGACGCCTTTTCCGGTCCATTCCTCCTCGTGGGGCAGGCCAAGGGTGCGGCGTTCGCGTCCGACGCAGAGGATGACTGAGCCGGCATCGACGATGTCGCCGCCGCCGAGGGTGCAGATGAAGCGGCCGTCGCTGGGTTCGACGGCTTCGAGGTTTCGTGAGATTGTGGGGACTTCGAGCTTGTCGACCTGCTCCTTGAATTTGAGCATGAGGTCGAAGCCGTCGATGTCGGGAGTGCCGGGGTAGTTTTCGATCAAACCGCCGATTGCGGTTTCGCCGCCAAAGGATTCGGAGGCGATGATGGTGTCGAGTTGGTATCTTGCGGAGTACAAAGCGGCGGCGAACGCGGCGGCGCCTTGACCCGCGACTAGAACATCGGCTTTGTGAGTTTCGAGCATATCGAACTGCCCCGAGTAAGAGTGCTGAACCAGCTCTGAGATCGGCTGGTATTTTGTAAAGTCTATTCCATAGGGTAGTGATTCCCTATAAGGAAATACGGCGCGAGTGCCGTTCACGTATCTGTGTGACGGCCGAGATGTGAGCAATGTCTAACAAACGAGATCTGCAGATTATCGAAGGTGGCGGAGTCGCGACGGCTCAAGGCTTCCATGCCGGTGGAGTTTTTGCCGGTATCAAGACTCCGGGTGAGGACAAGTACGACCTCGGGATCCTTTATTCGGATCGAGATTGCGCGGTTGCGGGGACGTTTACTCGCAACAGCGTCGTCTCGCCTTCGGTGACGATTTCGAAAGAGGTGGTTGCTAGCGGTTCTGCGCGGGCGGTGATTGTGAACAGCGGGTGCGCGAACTGTTCGGTGGGTGAGCAGGGTTACATCGATGCCAAGGACGCGGCGTCGATTGGGGCGGCGAAACTCGGGATCGATGCGGAAGATGTGTTGGTGGCGTCTACAGGTGTTATCGGTGTTGAGTTACCGATGAATCTGATCCGGGACCACACGCCGCGGATCGACGTGCGAGATGGGGATGACGCGGGTCTGGAGTTCGCGAAGGCAATCATGACGACGGATACGCACGCCAAGCACATTGCGGTGCAGTACGAGGCGAGCGACGGATCTACGGTTAGGGTAGGTGGGTGTGCTAAGGGAGCGGGGATGATTCACCCGAACATGGCGACGATGCTTTGTTTCATTTCGACGGATGCAGATGTTGAGCAGTCGTTCTTGCAATCGACTCTTTCCGACGCAGTAACGCTGAGTTTTAATCAGATCGACATCGATGGGGACCAGAGCACGAACGATACGGTTGCGCTTCTTGCGAATGGCGCGTCTGGAAGTCCGCGGGTCGCGGGTGGAGATGAGGATTCCGAACGGTTTGCGAGTGCGGTGAAGTATGTGAATCGTTATCTAGCGATTGAGTTGGCGCGAGATGGTGAGGGCGCTAGACACTTGATCACGGCGGTGGTCGAAGGTGCTGAATCGGATGTTGATGCTCGGAAGGTTGCTCGATCAGTGGCCGCTTCCCTGCTGGTGCGAACTGCGGTTTATGGCCGAGATCCAAACTGGGGTCGGATCATGATGGCGGTGGGCAAGACCGGCATACCGCTGGTGGAGTCGAGGATCGACATCTTTGTGAACGGCATTCAGATCGTCCATGAAGGCAAGGCGATTGCTTACAACGTGCAGAGCGTGATTGCGGCGTTGGATCGTCCGGAGGTTGAGTTGCGAGTGAACCTGAACTGCGGTGATGGTTTCGGCGAGGCTTGGGGATGCGATCTGACCGAGGAGTACGTAGTGTTCAACTCGGCGTACACGACGTGATGGCAGATCGGGGTTGCATCGTAGTCAAGATCGGTGGTTCGACGCTGGGAGAGGGTGACTCGACGATCGACGATGTTGTCGAGTTATGGAGTCGCGGCATGCGCCCCGTTGTTGTTCATGGCGGGGGTAAGACGATCTCGGAGTGGGTGTTCAAGCAGGGTGTTCGCTCGCAGTTCGTGCGTGGTCTCCGTGTTACCGATTCCGCTACGCTTGAGGTTGCGGTAGCGGTGCTGACAGGTCTGGTGAATTCCAATCTGGTTGCGGAGATAACGCGGGCTGGTGGGCCTGCGGTCAGTGTGTCGGGTGTATCTGATGGGATGTTTAGCGCGGTGGTGCAGGATCCCGAATTGGGTTATGTGGGCAGGATTGAGAAGACTAATCCGAGCCCGGCGCAGGTGATAGTCGATTCCGGACGGATTCCGGTAGTAGGTCCGGCGGCTCTGAACCTAGAGGCTACGTCTCTGGAAGATCAGATTCTGAACATCAACGCTGATACAGCGGCTGGGCATCTTGCGCGTGCGTTGAAAGCTGAAACGATGGTTTTTCAGACGGATGTAGAGGGAGTTTTGGATATGCGAGGGCGGATCATTCCGCAGATGACGAAGCGGCAGTGTGTTGATTTGATCAATAGTGGAGTCGCGGGCGGAGGAATGATACCCAAGTTGGAGGCGTGTATCGAGTCGTTGGGCGGAACGAAGTCGGCGCACATTATTGATGGGCGTGTGCGTGGGGCGCTGGTGAAGTGCGCGGAGGGGCAGCCTATTGGGACGCGGATTGTTTGAGGCGTGTCATTTTCACCAGCCCGTTCGCCGGGATGGGCTTTTGATGCGAGCAACGAACGAGTAATTCGATTAGAACGCGGCGGTCCTGTCTTGCAAACCCTCTTTGTTTTGCACTGAGGCGATTTTCAGGTGCTCAAGAGGTTTGCGGACGATCTCGAAAATGGAGTGGGCTGTACGGATTGCGTCGGATCTCCTCGCGGCCAGCTGCACCTGCGTGTGATACGAATTTCGCCTTCAATGCTTCATAGGCTTCAGTTCCGCCTGCCAATTTCTTCGCGTAGTACTCGTCGTCAAGTCGGGCCAGGATTTCCGATGGAGTCATCCCCTCAAACTCAGGAGCGAATTCGCCATCGAACGGTTTGATCCTGAACCGCTTTCCGTGTTCTTCGATTTGCGAGTTATCGGGCATGTGTTGTCGTACCACCTGATTGACGATGTGCCCAATCGGGACTGCTAGTTACGCTATCACCACTCCGCGCTGTCCTCGGGTATGTAGCCGACGAGTTTGGTGGTGTGCTCGAGGTCGCGGAACCGCGTTTTGTTGTCGGAGACGCCGTAGACGATGTCGTATCGGATGTTGGCGGGTGCTTCGACGCATCGCCAAACGATTTGTGCAGCGTCTCTAAGGCTGAGGTATACAGCGGCGCTGCGTGGGTCGGTGGGTTTGTCTTCGGCGGTAACGCGTCCCAGCTTTATGCAGATGACGGACATGCCGTGCGTTTCGGAGTAGTAGCGGCCCATGACTTCGCCGGCTACTTTGGCGACGCCGTACATCCGGTCTGGGCGCGCTGGCGAATCGACGTAGACGCGCCCCGGCGGGTCGGGAATGTCGTCGTATCGGGCTTCGACCATTGCAAGGACAGGTTCTTCACGCTCGTAGCCCATCTGCGTTGCGCCGGAACTGCCGAAGATGAAGCGTTTGACCCCGGCATCTTTAGCGGCTTCGTAGACGTTGTAGGTGCCTTCGATATTTACCGATAGCTGCTGGGCATCTGAGGGTCCGAGGTAAGCGGCCATGTGGACGACGCAATCGATGCCTTCGAAAGCAGGTCGGATTGAGTCGAGATCGGTGATGTCTGCGCGTGTCGTCGGGAAGCCGGGGACGTCTTGTCGGTTGAGCGCGGAGACTTCGTAGCCTCGCTGCGCGAGTTCGCGCCCGGATACGCCTCCGATGAGTCCGCTCATGCCGGTGACTAGTATCTTGTTGATGGGGATGATGTTTTCGTTGCTCATGTGCACATGATACGGGGTTGCTGGTGCATTGATCGATTACAGGAACTACTACAGATTTATACTTTCAATCTAAGCCTATGCGCCCATCGAACCCGTACATGACAACGGATGCCACGACAACGCGACCGGAGGTGCGTTGATGCCGGAATCAGCATCAGCATCGACGCAGGAGTTGGAGCGCGCCGCTCTGGATTCGCTGGCCGCGGCGAAGTCCGAATCCGAACTTGAAGAGTGGCGCGTCGAGTATCTCGGCCGTCGCGGTATTTTGTCTTCGCGTCTCAGATCCGTGGGCACTCTTCCGGCCGAAGAGCGACGCGAAGCGGGAGCCAGCCTTAACCGTCTAAAAAATCGGTTGAACAGTGCGTTTGACGAGGCATTGGCTCGCGCGGCAGATTCGACGAGCCAAAATGCGCCGGCCGATGGGATCGATATCACGTTGCCGGGTCGGCGACCGAACTTGGGTGGTCTGCATCCGTCAGAGATGATGATGCGGGAGATCCTCGAGGTCTTCAACGACATGGGTTTTCAGACTGTCGAGGGGCCGGTGGTTGAGCTCGAAAAGTACAACTTCGACATGCTCAATGTGCCACCGGATCATCCGGCGCGCGATCTGCAGGATACGCTCTGGATCGACCGTGAATCGAGGGATCGCGTGTTGCTGCGAACGCAGACGTCGCCGATGCAGATCAGGACGATGGAGAAGCAGAGGCCGCCAGTGAGGATAGTTTCGCCGGGGCTATGCTTCAGGCACGAGGCTACCGATGCCGTTCACGAATGGCAGTTCCATCAGATAGAGGGTCTCGCAGTTGATGAGGGTGTGACGATGTCCGATCTGAAGGGCACGCTTTACGAGTTCGCACGCCGTATTTTTGGCGCGCAACAGAAGATTCGGTTTCGTTGCGATTACTTCCCCTTCGTAGAGCCTGGCGTTGATGTTTCGGTTGATTGGAACGGGCGATGGGTTGAGATCATGGGAGCGGGGATGGTGCATCCGAAGGTTTTGGAGGGTGTCGGGTACGACTCGTCTAAGTACACGGGCTTCGCATTCGGCATGGGGCCGGAACGGATTGCGATGTTGCGGTACAACATCGAAGATATCCGTCATTTCTTCTCAAACGATCTGCGCTTTCTCAGCCAGTTCTAACGATTACTTGATCGGAACCGCCTAATGAAAGTCCCGCTCTCTTGGCTTCGCGAGTACGTCGATGTTCACATCGACGTTGACGAGCTGGCGCATCGTCTCACAATGGCCGGCAACGAGGTCGATGCGATCGAGCGTTTCGGTTACATCGAGAACGTTGTTGTTGGAGAGGTGCTGCACGTTTCGCCGCATCCGAATGCTGATCGGTTGCGTCTCGTCCAAGTCGATGACGGTGACGGCGTGCACGAAGTGGTTTGCGGCGCACCGAACGTGGCGCAGGGACAGAAGATCGCGTATGCGTCGATTGGCGCGGAGCTTTTCGATGCGTACAGCGATGAACCGGGCAAGACTCGAAAGTTGCGACGGTCGAAGATACGTGGTGTCGAATCGTCAGGCATGGTGTGCTCAGAGAAAGAACTTGGCATCGGAGACGATCACGACGGTATTTTGGTGTTACCGGAGAACTCGGCTCTTGGTACACCGATAGGCGACGTGATTGGAGACGCGGTTCTGGACATCGAGTTGACGCCCAATCGTCCGGACTGTCTGGGCGTGGTTGGAGTTGCTCGCGATGTTGCGGCGTTGACCGGGGAGAGTCTTCGGATGCCGGCTTTGGAATACGAAACGAGTGGTCCGGCAGTCGATTCGCTCGCCCAAGTGACTGTAGCGGATGGCGATCTTTGCCCTCGTTACCTTGGCGGAGTGATACGCAACGTAAAGATAGGTCCGTCGCCATCATGGTTGCAGGAGCGATTGATCGCAATCGGGGAGCGGCCCATCAACAATGTCGTCGACGCAACCAACTTCGTGATGTTCGAGCTTGGGCAACCACTGCACGCGTTTGATTACGACAAGGTGGTCGACCACCACGTGATCGTCCGTCGGGCTGTTGAAGGCGAGATGTTGACGACGCTGGACGGTGTCGCGCGGAAGATGGACGGCGAGTCGTTGCTAATCGCTGATCCGAGTGGAGGTGTCGGACTTGGCGGGATCATGGGTGGCGAGAACTCGGAAATTAACGAGTCGACGGTCAATATATTCTTGGAAGCGGCGAATTTCAATCCGCAGAACAACCGCCGAACGGCGGGCACGTTGGGCATGCGTAGCGAAGCAACCTTGCGGTTCGAGAAGGGATTGCGCGCTGGGCTGGCCGAAGTTGGGATTAAACGATGCCTGCGGATCATTCAACTCGTTGCTGGTGGAGAGATTGCGCCTGGATTGATCGACGAATGGCCAGGGAGAGGATCGGAGCAGGAACACGTCGATTTGACGCGGCGAGATATATCTCGCGTTATGGGGGTCGATTATCCGAGCGAATTGGTCGAAGCGACTCTTCGATCGCTCGGTTTCGAAATTGAAGCTCTGGATAGCGATGCTTCCGACAGCGGCGGCAAAAACGGTTGGCGGGTGTCGATACCGTATTGGCGATCTGATATATCGATTCCGGAAGATTTGGTTGAGGAACTGGCACGGATCATCGGATACGACGACTTACCTGCAACACCCCTTTCCGGGAGCGTGCCGCGCTGGGAACCGGGTGCCAAACACGCATTTCGCCAAAAGGTTGTCGATGCTCTGACCGCATACGGCATGAAGCAGACGATCACCTACGTCGCGATATCGGATGAATTGGAGGAGAAAGCGCCACCTCCGGCTCCCAAGTCAAATGGGACAAGGCTGAGGGGCGGCATCAAGTTGGACAACCCGGTTTCGGGTCAACACGTAACCTTGCGCCGATCGTTACGCGCACCGACGTTGGAATCGGCGGCGCGAAACACGCGCACGTGGCGCGGGCCTGTGGCGCTCTTTGAATCTGGCATTGTTTTTGCCTCCACCATCGACAAATCGAGCGATCCGTTGCCGTCTCAAGTCGAGAAGCTTACTGGCGTGATGACGGGACCTCGAAGCACATCGCTATGGAGTGGCAACGACGGCGATTTCGATTTTTACGATGCCAAAGGTGCTGTGGAACACGTCTTGGAGACTCTTGGGATCGATGCCCGGTTCATCTCTTTAGAAGATGCGACGTACGCGCAGGGTCAGGCCGCGGAAGTGATAACTAACGACCGCAAGGGTACGGTGTTGGGTACGGTTGGGGTAGTGGATCCGTCGGTTTGGGAGCGATTCGATGCCGAAAGCAGTGACGCGGTGATGTTTGAACTCGACGTGGAAGCTCTTCGCTCGCTGGTCGGTGAGAAGACGCGAGCCGACAATTACGCGCCGTATCCGAGGTATCCCGATTCGCAACGCGATCTTGCGTTGATAGCTGACAGCGGGGTTCAGGTAGGGGACGCACTACGTATATGTATGCAGAACCGCTTGGTCAGGTCAGCATCCGTATTTGATGTCTACGAAGGCCGGGGCGTTGGAGAGGGGAAGAAATCGCTGGGCATCAGGGTCACATATCAATCCGAGACTCGGACACTCACATCTGATCAAGTCACGCGCGCTGAAGATCAGATAGTTAACCGGCTAGAACGCGAGCTAGGCGTAACTTTACGGAGCCAATGATGACAATGCACGAACATCATTCCCATGCACATGATCGGCCGCATCGTCATCACTATGATGAGGAGATGCTGTCGGTCGAGGATGCACGTGACCGCATCCTCTCGTATTTCCAATCGTTGGATTCTGTGGATGTGCCGTTGCTGGACGCGCTCGGGTTGACGCTCGCGGAAGACCTTATCGCGGAGTTCGACATACCACCAATGGCCAACTCAGCGATGGATGGATATGCGGTTAAATCTGCGGATGTCGCATCGGCTTCGGAGTTCAACCCAGTGCTACTGCCGGTAGATGGTTACATAGCGGCAGGCGACGTTCCGGAAAAGCCGCTATCTGATGGTTCCGCTGTCAGAATCATGACTGGCGCGCCAGTGCCGGAGGGTGCTGATGCGGTCGTCCCGTTCGAGGACACGGATGAGGAAGAGCGGCGTGGCGATGGTGCCCAGATAACTGAGATTGGCGTAAATCTGAATGCGGAGGACGGCGACAACATCCGCCCTGCCGGCGAGGATGTCAGTAAGGGTGAGACGGTAGTCAAACGTGGAGTCGATATTACGGCGGGTGTGATTGGTGTGGCAGCGTCTTTGGGGAAGACATCGATCAGGGCGATTCGCCGGCCGGTGATAGCGATCGTATCGACGGGCGATGAATTGTTGGAACCCGGGGATGAACGGAAGCCGGGGAAGATCTACAACTCGAACGCGTACAGCATTGCTGCGTTAGTAGAGAAATATGGCGGCATCTCTCGTGTCGTGGGTATCGCCCGAGACAGCATGGAATCGTTGGAATCGCTGCTTGAAGAAGCAGTCGAATATGACATGGTCGTGACATCCGCGGGGGTGTCGAAAGGCGACTACGACGTTGTGAAGGATGTTTTGTCGAAGAACGGAGCGATCGCTCTGTGGTCGGTGCGGATGCGGCCGGCGAAACCTTTGGCGTTTGGTGCGTTGAATGCTCCTGATGGTCGCAAGGTACCTCACCTCGGTTTGCCCGGCAACCCGGTGAGCGCGATGGTGGCGTTTGAGCAGTTTGGACGGCCGGCGATCCGCGTTATGCTAGGAAAGGCACCGCTTCAGAAGCCGACGATCAGCGCAACGCTTGACGATCCGATTTACAACCATGACGGGCGTCGCGTGTATGCTCGTGTCGATGTATACAAAGACGATGCTGGCAACTACCGGGCGCGCTCTACTGGGAATCAGAGCTCAGGTGCGCTGCACTCTATGGCGTTGGCTCGCGGTTTCGCGATCTGTCCAGACAATATCGCTGGCGTGTCGGCCGGCAGTGACATTGACGTTGAGATTTTGGAGTGGCCGGACGATGATTTGCTCAGCGATGAATTCTGATCGTTGACGAACGAACAGTCTCGCTAACCACCGATTAGAGTTCTCAAAACCGATATAAATGCTTTTACGACATTGGGCCATGCAAATGTAAATCAGGACGGGACGAATGACAACAGGCGTCGAAATAACGGAAGAGAGTTCGGTCAGCGAAGCCGATGGCGACACGTTGTACGCGATCAACGAGCGCACGTACGATGACGCGGGCGAATCGTATCTCTTCAAAGTGTGGCAACGTCTTTGTTGGTCCGGTGAATGCAGGTTGTGTCGACGGTATCCGAAAGGTAAGCCAATAGTTCCGGGCAGAACGACGGAGCGGAGCATCTATAACGCGGCCAAGATCTGCCCAGCAAAGGTTCAGTTCATCACCCCAGGTACGTCGTTATTGGAGGCGGTATTCCGCATCTTGATAGTCAACGGCAACCAACCGATGAAATTCAGCGATATCGTGGCTCATCTCAAGGAGCACTGGGGTGCCGAGTTTCCGCAACGCGTCGAGTCGGTCGCTTCGCTCCGGCGGATCATGGACGCGGACAACGAGTACCACATCGGTCGGGTAGAAACTGACTAGTTGCTATCAACTTGCTTCGATTCGGTGTCCTGACAGGCGATTCACGTAACATACGAGGATGCTTGATCTTGCTGGACGCACCGATTTTTGGAACATCGGCTACCCGTTACTCGGCGCGATCGTATACCTGATTGCACCGATTTCGCTCGCGTTTATCGCCTATGCACTCTACAGGCGTGTGCAGTTTTGGAGGGTCGGATCTGAATATGACGAACTAGGCTCGCACACGACACGTATTCGCGAATTCCTGAAGGCTGGGGCTTTCGGATTCGGCGGACATGGAAAGTTCCATCCGCGCCGCGAGCGATACGCTACGGTGATGCATTTCGCGATCTTCTGGGGATTCGCGGTTCTGCTGCTGGCTACCACGGTTGCGGCGATCGAGTTTAATTTCGAAGAGTATCTCGGGGTTACGTTTCCGACAGCGTATTTCAGATTGCAGACCAGCTTCGTGTGGGACGTGTTCGGGGGTGTTCTCGCGGCGATTGGCATCGGTATGGCATATTGGCGGCGATATGTCGTTAAACCGGAACGATTAAACTCTTTCGCCGACGATTCGTTGATCCTTGCGTACCTTGTATTGCTGCTGGCAACTGGGTTCGCACTAGAGGGGCTACGCATTGGGGCTACCGAATTGAATCCGAATTCTGAGCTCTATGCGCCGACCGATGCTTTGTGGTCGCCAGTCGGATGGTTAGTCGGTAGGTTGTTGATCAGCGTGGGATTATCGACTGATGCCATGCTCGTGTTGCACAAGGTGTTGTGGTGGACGCATGCGGCAATCTTCGCAATCGGCTTGGCGTATGCCGCGATCAGTTTCAGCAAGTTGTCGCACATCATCGTTTCTACGCTGAACATCTATTTTCGTCCGATGCGACCTCGCGGCGCACTGAAACCTATGGGTGATTTCGAAACGTTGGAGTCGTTTGGTGCGACCGACATCAAAGACCTGACTTGGCAGCAGCTCTTGAGTTACGACGCCTGCACGAACTGTGGAAGGTGCCAAGACAACTGCCCGGCGTGGGCGTCTGGTAAACCGTTATCACCACGCAAAGTGATCCAGGATATGCGTGGGTACATGGAGCAACGCGCTCCTGAGCTGATCGGAGCATCGGCTGCGGGAGAATCGGTTCCGGCCGCTTCTAGGTCGATGGTCAGCGATGCAGTCGGAGAGGAAGTTCTGTGGTCATGCACAACGTGCGCGGCGTGCGTCGAGGCATGTCCGGTTGGCATCTCGCATATCGACTCGATAGTGGATATGCGTCGTTACTTGATGCTCGAGCAAGCGTCTGCCCCAGATACGGCTTTGACCGCTATGCAGTCCATGGAGCAACGCGGTCACCCGTGGAGCGGGACGACTCTGACGAGGGAATCGTGGTACGAAGGCATAGAAGGCATCCCGACAATCGACGAAAATCCAAATCCGGAGGTGCTCTTCTGGGTTGGTTGCTCGGGTGCTTTGGTAGAACGCGGCGTGAGAGTAACGCAGGCGATGGGCTCGGTGCTCAAGAAGGCCGATGTCAACTTTGCGGTGTTGGGGGCGCAGGAGACATGCACGGGGGATCCGGCGCGTCGCATGGGCAACGAATACCTTTTCCAGATTCTTGCAGGTCAGAACATCGAGACGATCAACGGTTACAGCATCAAGACGGTTCTAACTACCTGTCCGCATTGCTTCAATACGATGCGCAACGAATATTCACAGGTCGCGGAGGGTTTCGATGCGGAATGGGACGTTGAAGTGTTGCACTACACCGAGTACGTGGATCGGTTGATTTCCGAAGGAAGACTCTCGATGTCCGAGGTTGATACAGCATCGCAAACTGGTCAAAACGGGATTAATGAGATTACGTATCACGACTCTTGCTACCTAGGAAGGCACAACGACATTTATGACCAACCACGGGCTATAGCGGACGCGGTGCCGGGCATTGAAGTGCGGGAGATGTCGCAGTGCCGTTCTCGTGGTTTCTGCTGTGGCGCTGGCGGTGGACGGATGTGGATGGAGGAGTCGGGGGAACGGGTCAATCACATCCGTACCGATCACTTCTTGGAGACCGATACCGACACTGTCGCGGTTTCTTGTCCCTTCTGTCTCCAGATGTTCGAAGAGGGCATCTCTGCCAAGGGTCAACAGGACAGCAAACGCGCTCGCGACCTGATCGAGATTGTCGACGATGCGACTTCCAGTTGCAGTTCTGTCCGCAAGGACTGACCAGTTGGGATGCGGTGCGAATTCGCTTACACTTGATGTAATCACGTTGAAACGAACATTGATGGAGAGACAGTCCATGCCCTACCTGGTCAATCACATCCACCTGAAGTCGTCGGACCCCGAGAAGACCGCCAACTGGTTCGTCGAGGCCTTCAACGTTCAGATCATGTCAGACACGGTGCGAGACTTCGGAGACCGATTCATCGTCACTCAGACCGAGGGTGGACTGGCGATCAACATCTCCAACGAACGAACCGGCGAGACGCTGGGACCTGGCGATGCCAAGCCCCACTTCGGTCTGGAGCACTTCGGTTTCGACACTGACGATATGGACGCAGACTTAGCGAGGCTCACAGCACTGGGCGCGGAAGTTCAAGAAGGACCGATCGCTCTTCCCGACGGCCGAAAGATCGGCTTCATCGCCGCACCTGGGGATATTCGGATCGAGTTGATTCAGCAGGTGAGTTAACTCGGAAAGTAATCTCGCAGCGTACGATTTGGGCGATCGCTTGGTGTCTCGTTACACAAACTCCAACGTCGCCGAAACGTCGATGCTGCCGGATATGCTCCGATAGACGGGGCAGGAGTTGGGGTGGACGCGCATAACACGGTCGATGGCGTCTCGCTTTTCCTCAAGCAGTTCGGGGTCGATCTTAAGTTTGTAGGTGATGTTGATGCGCTTGATGACTAGGACGTTGCCTTCTTTCTCGATCTCGCCGATGGTGTCGGATTCGAGATAGCCCTCGCC